>DAOWKM010000073.1 GCA_030643695.1 Dehalococcoidia bacterium
CAAGAGTGCCAAAACTTCAGTGGCAGTTTGCGCCTCAAACCTTTTATGCTCAACCACATCGGTCAAAATAAATAGCGGTGCTTTACTCCGAACATCAAGTGTCCATCTCAGGTTAGCTGGCTCCTGACCGCCAAGATGAAGTTCAGCCACATAACCAGCCTCATGGAGATAACCAGCAATACTAAAGCCTTCCTTCATCGCCTTGGGCTCAGCCCTAATCAGAATTCCTTGAGTTAGCGGCTTAGCTAAAGTTTCCGGCATTATTAGGTTCATCAGGCGGTCAAGATAGAGAGCAAAACCTGAGGCAGGAATATCCTGACCACCCATCAACGGAATAAGGGCATCATATCTTCCCCCACCACCCACCTTCTCCCCATTCATAAAGAGCTGGAAAATCACACCGGTATAGTATTCAAAACCCCTACCTGAAGCGACATCAATCTGATAGTCGTAACCCAAAGCCTCAATAAGGTCAACAATACTTATAAAATCATCAAAGGAGGTTCTGAACTCAGGTAAATCCTGGGCAAATGTAGCCTTCAAGTTTTTTAGAAACCCAGATGACTTCCCCTGCAGGTCCAGCAAGGGAGTTAAAACCTTCCCCAGCTCAGGTTTCCCGGGCTTTATCCTAGCCAGCGCCCTTTCATCACCATCCAAAATCTGGGCAAATACTCTAGCCTGCTCTTCAGGACTTAACCCAAGCTTCGTCAGTAACGCCCTTATTAAGCCAGTATGAGATAGCCTCAACTCTATACCTTCAAGCCCTAATTCTTTCAGAATCTCCAGAGCTAGTATTATTAATTCTACATCGGCTGTAGCTGAACCAGCTCCAATAAGCTCGACTCCACATTGCCATTTTTCTCTTGTCTCCCTCCCCGTCTCTTCAAAGATAAAGACATTAGCTACATAAAAGAGCTTAGCCAACTCTTTCTCTTTCATACTATCAATATAAAGCCGGGCAACAGGAATTGTGCCATCAGGTCTCAACACTACCCTCTCCCCACTCCAACCATCCCAGTCAAGGAAGGAATATACCTTGCTTAACATACTGGGGGTAAGTGTCCCGGTTGAGGTAAATAGGTGAAGATACTCAAGGGTTGGTGTCCTAACCTCCCTATACCCCCATTTAAGACAGCAGTCTCTAAATACTCCTTCAATATGGCGGAATCCTGCCATTTCTTCAGGGGATAGGTCCCTAGTTCCCTTACACCTTTGAACTCTCATAGTCACCTTTTTATAAATAATTGACAATTGATAAATTTTATACTAATTTACCTAGCTATTCAACATTTACAACAGCACCACAATTAACATATAATATTTAGCTGAGAGTTAATTATGGCAAAGTTCATACGCATTTTATTATTACTGGGCTTGTTGATTATCGCCTCTACAGCTATTGCGGCTCAAGCGGCTACACCAACGATTGATGTGCTCCATGTTAAAGGAACTATCAACCCTGTCCTTGTTGATTATATTGAGCGTGGAATTGACCAGGCTGAGGAAGATAATGCCGTAGCTTGCATTATCCAAATGGACACACCTGGTGGCTTGGACACCTCTATGCGTGATATCATTCAGGATATGGCTAACTCTCGGGTTCCAATAGTGGTATATGTTCCTGCCGGGGCTAGAGCTGCCTCAGCCGGATTCTTTATTACTATAGCCGCTGATGTAGCGGCTATGGCACCAGCCACTGAGATTGGAGCTGCTCACCCGGTATCAATAGGCACCGAGGGTGAAGGGGGAATGTCAGAAGCTATGGAAGAAAAGGTGGTTAACGATGCCGTTGCCTACGCTAGGAGCATTGCCCAATCTCATGGGCGTAACATAGAATGGGCAGAAAGAGCGGTTAGAGATGCCGCTTCGCTTCCCGCCCATGAAGCCCTAGAACTTAATGTCATTGATATGATTGCTGTTGACTTTGACTCACTCATTTCTCAACTTGATGGCAGAGATGTAACCATGCTAGATGGCAGTGTAGTTACTCTAAACACCCAAGAGGCTACCATTAACCATATCAAGATGAACGCAAGTGAGGGCTTCCTCTATGCTATTGCTGACCCCAATATCGCCTATATACTATTGAGCCTGGCTATGCTCGGTCTAATTGTTGAGATTTCTAGCCCCGGGCTTATTTTCCCTGGTATATTCGGTGGCATCTCTTTCCTGCTAGCCTTCTATTCACTGGGAATGCTACCGGTAAACTATGCCGGGGTTTTACTTATTGTTCTAGCCTTCGGACTCTTCATTGCCGAAGTATTTACCACCACCTTTGGCTTATTCACCGCAGGAGGTATAACTTCATTGGTTATTGGCTCACTAATCTTATTTAAGGGAGGGCCGGCATATATGCAGGTAAGCATACCACTGATTGCCACCGTTAGCATTATCATTGCTACTTTCCTTGCCTTTGTAGTTCAACGAGTGGTACGAGCCCACCGCCGCCAGGCAACTACAGGCAGGGAAGAGCTGACAGGAAAGACTGCCATAGTAAAGGTAGCCCTAGAACCCGAGGGGACAGTTCTCCATCAGGGTGAATACTGGACAGCAGTATTAGACAGGGGTCGGGCGAAGCCCGGGGAGACAGTGATTATAACTAGGTTTGACGGCTTAAAACTATATGTAACCAAAAAACAACAAAGGGGGTAAACAAATGAGCTCAATTGTTATTCCGAAACTCTATCTGGTGGAGGGCATCCATTGTTTCAAATAAACCCAAGCTGGTTCCAAGTAGACCCGTGGCTTATTGCCTTAGTGGTAATCTGTATTGTTGCTTTTTTTGCCGTCACAATAATCTGGGGAATCCGAGCCCACCGCCACCAGGCATCTGCCGGCAGGGAGGAATTGATAGGAAAAACTGCCGAAGCCACGACAGCTCTAGACCCTAAAGGGACAGTCTTTATTCAGGACGAACGCTGGACGGCAATATCAGAAGAGGGCCGGGTGGAACCCGGGGAGGAGGTGATTATAACTAAGGTTGACGGCTTAAAACTATATGTAACCCAAAAAAAATAAGGAGGTAAACAAATGAGTCCAATTATCATAGGTGTAATTGTTGTAGCCCTGCTTATCCTTATTCCGATGACGGTTAAAATCGTCAATGAATACGAGCGAGGGGTTATTTTCCGTCTGGGGCGGCTAGTTGGTGCCAGGGGACCCGGCTTCTTTCTCATTATCCCCTTTGTTGACAGGATGGTGAAGGTAGACCTCAGGGTAGTAACTATGGATGTCCCATCGCAAGAGGTAATCACCAAGGATAATGTTACCGTCAGGGTAAACGCAGTAGTATACTTCAGGGTGGTTGACCCTGAGTCATCCGTAGTTAAGGTCTTAGACCACATTAGAGCCACCTCGCAGATATCCCAGACAACGCTGCGGAATGTATTGGGACAATCTGAGCTGGACGAACTACTAACGCAACGGGAAAGGCTCAATCAAATGCTGCAGAGGATAATTGATGAACACACTGACCCATGGGGAGTAAAGGTCAGTGTAGTGGAGATTAAGGAAGTTGAGCTTGCTGAGCAAATGAAGCGAATGATGGCAGCCCAGGCTGAGGCGGAAAGAGAGCGACGAGCCAAAATCATCCACGCTGATGGTGAATTTCAAGCCTCAGAGCGGCTGGCGCAAGCCGGGACTATTATCGGTAGAGAACCAACCACCCTACAGCTTCGCTACCTGCAAACACTGACTGAGATAGCCTCAGAAAGAAATAGCACCATAATCTTCCCGCTGCCGATAAACATCTTTGAAGCTTTTTCCCGCGTAGGTGGTAATAGACATCTAGACGAAGAAAAGACTGAGAAATAACCACAGGTCAAACTAAAGCTGTATACCAAGGATAGCTTGAAGGGGTAGATAGAATCGCTTTGGTAAGCTTTGCCCCTTCAAGCAGTGCTGTCCCTTTTTACTCTAGGGTTTTGCTTAGTCGCGCAGGGTAACATCCCCGGCGACAATCTTAATCAGACCGCCATCCGAGAGGCGGAGCAGCAGGCTGCCATCTCTGGCGGCAGATTCAGCTATGCCGTCATACCTAGTTTTGCCCGAGCTTATCTGAACCCTTTTACCCAAGGTTACTATCCTATCCCGCCACTCCTCATAGACAGACCCCCCAGCCGGTAAAGTCAGGTATAACCTTTCCATTTCAACAAGTAGGTGCCGGATTACATCTAAGCGGGACACATCCCTTCCCAGTTCATCAGAGAGGCTAGTAGCAGTTGACACAATATCAGGAAAATGAGAAAGCCTGATATTAACATTTATCCCGATACCTACAATAGCATAGTCCACACTGTTCCCCTGCACTTCACTTTCAACTAAAATCCCGCACACCTTCTTGCCATTAACCAGAACATCGTTAGGCCACTTAATCTGTGACTTCAAGCCAGTGATTGCCTCAATGCTATGAACCACAGCCAGAGAGGCTAACATAATAAGGGAAGGCAAATAAGCCACATCAGGATACAAAATGACCGATAAAGCAATGCTACCCTTGGGTGATAGCCAAACACGCTTTAGTCGCCCCCTCCCCGCAGTTTGCTCATCAGCAAGGATAACCGTTCCTTCTACCGCCCCCATTTGAGCCTCCTGCCTCGCCACCTCCATCGTTGACGCCAGGGTAGGATAGTAAATAATCCTTTGCCCGATAAAGCAAGTCTCTAAATTATTGGCAATAGAAGCCGGTGATAAACTATCTTTCACCATAAACACACTAACCTTACCTAAATCAAACCCAGGCGTCAACATTGACCGAATGCCAAACTATCTTGACACGAAATTAACCTCAAGGCATAATATAGTTAATCAAGCGGGTGTAACTCAGCGGAAGAGTGCTTGCTTCCCAAGCAAGACGTCGTGGGTTCGAATCCCATCACCCGCTCCACCAAACTAGGCGGCGACTTGCCTAGGTTTAAGAGGCAAAGCTAGGACAAAGCTGGGAGCGACGACTTGCCTAAGTCGAAAATAAAAATTTAGGGCCGACCGCAATGAAAGGTGAAACACAATGTAAACATCGGACTTCGTGACCTGGTAGAGGGTTTCCTCTTTTCGCTGAGAGCGGAAGGGAAATCGAACGGTACTATCGAGTACTACACTTATCTACTACATCCCCTGTTGTCCTACGCCGGTGAGCAAGGTTGGCCAGATAGCATAGCGTCGTTGGACAGTCATAGACTAAGGGAATTTCTGACCTGGACTGCGACACGAACCTATGAGCTAAAAGTAGCTAATAATGGCGGGAGAGTAGTAAAGAAAGCGAAGCCATCCACTGCCTGGCCCTACTACCGGGCACTGAGACGCCTATTCAACTGGACAGTTGAGGAAGGCTACTTGGAATCAAGCCCCTTGGCTACGATCCACTTCAAGCCACCACCAGAGCCACCCATCGAAGGTTACACCATCGACGAGCTGAAGAGGCTTTTGGCGGTGTGTGACCTGGATATTAAGACTGGTGCCCGTTTCACTGGCGTTCGCAACAAAGCCATGCTCTTGCTCTTCATAGATTCAGGGCTACGCCGGGCGGAGATGGCAAATCTCAGGCTTAGTGACCTCGATCTTGAAAGCAGGCGAGTGCGAGTTCTCGGCAAGGGCAACAAGATGGGCATTGCCCCGTTCTCGCCAAGGACCGCGAAAGCCTTGTGGGCTTGGCTTATAGAGAGAAAGCCTAGGGCAAAAACAGACCGGCTGTGGGTTACTGAAGAAGGGCGAGCCTTCTCGGTTGAAGGGTTAGTTAGCTGGTTCACTAGACTAAAAGAGCGTGCCGACGTTAATGGTTGTGGTGGCGTTCATCGCCTGCGCCACACCGCTGCTCTTCAATACCTTAGATGTGCCCACGACTCTTTCCTACTGCAACTATTTCTACGACACGAGTCATTGGAAATGAGCCGAAGATACACCCGAGGACTCAAGGCTGAAGAGGCAATTGAAGCTCACCGGAATGGGGCAAGTCCAGTGGAAAGTCTGGGACTAGGCTAGTGCTGGTGTAGATGTCAGATTTTATGCTGAGGCCAGCTGCTGTAAGCCTTTTATCACTGATGCTTGAGCCTGCCTCAGCTTGTCTGTGGTTTGCACTAGGTTCTTGGTCACACCTTGGTTTTAGGAGCCACCGCTGGGCTGAAATAGCTTTGCCAAATGATTCATAGAGGCTACATAACGTTGTCAATTTCTTCCTTGAGTAGCTGTTCTACCTTAGGGCTTATTGTCGAAACCGCCTTCTGAAGCTTCTCAGTTCCTTCTCTAAGTCTCCAATGTTTCATGGCAATATCTTGAGGTAAAACCATAAGAACAACCTGTTCCTTCAACTCCTGATATACTTCGGATTTAAGTTTGTCATCAATGTAAAAGTTACCCTGTCCTTGCTCTTTCAACAAGTCAAACAATGCATTTACTACATCGCCCAGCTTTGTTGCAATACTAACATACGTGCCCGTTGGGGGCATACTTGGAAGCCAAGACTCAGGAACTAAGGTCATACCAGCAATCTCTTGACGAGGAAACTGATAATGCGCCCCGATTGAAGAAATATCAGTCGGATGCAGTTTTGCTTGCTTAGCCCATCGACTAATAGTGCGTCGGTTTTTACCACACAGCCTAGCAACTTGCCCACTCCGAAGGTAGCTCTCTTCCATTTCGTTTTCACCCCCAAAATTTCTCAAAATTAATCAATTTAGCAATCTTAGCGTTAGACTGCTAACCATGAGAAAATGTCCTCTTTGTCCTAATTTTGTGCTTGTACCTTAAGACTTGCTAGAGTTTCTATTAGGAATATAGCACATGATTAAACAAAATTCCAGCATAAGTAAACGGGATATTATCGCCGAAATAGTTGAGGATGCCTACACCAAATCCTACAAAATGAGGATGGTGGGTCCCGGCTCCCTTGAAGCAACCATACCACGTGCCATTGTCGAGCGGGAGGCGAGAAGGTACGGGCTTCCTATCGAGGAGTTTATTAAGCTTTATAAAGTCCAATATCTCTTTAATGACTTTGGTGGAGCATTTGTTAAGTTTAGAAAGGCAACTGAGTGAGGACGAAGAAGTACTTAAAGCCCGAAGGGGAGTAGGGAAAGATGAAAACCAGAAAGCCTGAGAATCAAGTTGAGGTCTCAGGTCAAGTTACGGTTCGAGAGGCTGGAGCACGTGGGGGTCGTGCTACTCGCGAAAACAAAGGCGTAGATTTCTTTAAGAGGATAGGTGCCAAAGGCGGTAGGCGAACTGCGGAACTGTACCGGGACCTTTTAGTTGAGTTCGGGAAGAAGGGCGGTCGTCCGCGATGTCCTTCCCTTAATGAACCTGCGGGGGAGCAAGATAGGGATTGAAAGGAGGCCTCGGTCGGCCCGCCTATCTCGCTCCCCTTCCCGAATTATAACACAGAATAGAATTGGGGTGTCTGCCGGTCAAGCTAGCCACCCTAGGTCTGACCTTCGCCTGAGGTAAGTCATGGTGAGGAGATTGTGGCTGAAGAGGCAAAGAGGGGGCAGTTAGCTGAACTAAAACAATATTGGGGTGAAACCGTTAGGCAAACTTTTGCCGAACGGTAACCTTGACTGAACCAGAGATGTAGTAAAAGACAAGAAAGAGCGGTAAAGGTTTCAAAATGGCACAAGTTACCCCAGTACGTGACTCAAAGCCACACCTTGAGCCCGGGCAGATAGAGAGGCTCATTGCTACTGCCACCAATCCCAGGGAATATTGGGCAACGATTTCCAATAAAGCCTTTATTAATTCCGCCTCTGGATCAACGCCAATTCCTATGAATAGACCTGATAAGAATCCTAGCCCCAGTATGTATACTCTTGCAAATTTATTCACATTATAATTATACCACTTATAATGTATTTGAAAGCTCGAAGAAGCTGAATTTGATGGTTGGTAAAATTATTACGACCCCACTCCCAAACCCGCAACCCACATGGCATAATAGAAGCGGGAGGTGAGCGGAATTAAACAAAAAGCCATTTTGTTTAACTGAGTAATGCCCTCCCACCCTCTGTGTGCTCGTTGCATAAGTGCTGGGCTGAGAAGCTTTGGGGAAACTGAGCCAAACACTTGGAAAGGATACGGTGACAGCATAACATATAAGCCAGAGGACATGCTTACGCTGGGCATCTTACGCAAGACTAGGGATATTACCGGATCCTTGATTTGATGAGCCTTAAAGTCTCAAGAGCGATTAGTTCTGAGCCTGAACCGACCCGAAGGAACTACTGACGAAGCTAAGGGATAAGTCCCCGTGCTATAGGAAAAAGTACCTAGAAAAAGCAACGCGGGCTTTAAGCTTGCCTCTTGGCAAGCCTAAAGCCCTACGTTACACTTTAAACAGCCTCAAACGGAGCAGGCTGAGTGAAATTGAACCAATCTAGAGTAGCCAGCTTCCCAAACTTGGGAGACCCCCTCACTCTGTGATCAAGCCATTTTCAACCAGGTATTCATGGGCCACTTCTTCCGGTTCCACCTTATTGATGTCCACCTTAGCGTTAAGTTCCTGCCAGACCTTTTGACCATCGGCCACTATCTCAGGTGTAGCCGACTCACCCCCACCGGGGAAGGTAGCCACCAGCTCGTTTAGAATACCTGCTATCTCAGGATACTTATCCAGGACTTCTGCTCTGACATAGGGAGTCAAGTCGTACGGCGGGAAGAAGGCTTGGTCGTCTAGATATACATGCCAGCCAAATTTAGCAACGTGGGCATCGGTACCGAAGACCATAGCTACCTCACACTTATGGTTTTCCAAACCCATCAGTGAAGCCCCCGGAGCTCCAGTCATAAGGGAAGCCTCAGCAACCTTAAAGCCATAGTGCTTCTCCAAAGCAGGCAGACCATCAGGGCGTGTGGAGAATTCAAAATCAACAAAAGTTACAATCTCCCCTCCCTCTGCCTGATAAAGCGCCGCCAAATCGGAGAGGGTCTCTACATTGTGCCCTTCAGCGAATTCAGCCCAAGAAGCTAAAGCATAGGTATTGTTGTTCCAAATCGGGTCCAGCCAGATGAAACCTCCTATTACCTTATCCTCTTCCTTTACCATCTCGTAAAGCTCGTTGTTATCAACTCCCGGCGTATAGGTATGGGCGAGATGGGTCATCCAAGCCGTCCCGGTATAATCAGCACAAATATCAATGTCACCAGCTTCCATCCCTCCCCTAAGCGCCATAGTGGAGATATCGGCTACCATATTAACCGTGAAGCCGCGGTCTTCCAACAACTGCTTCATCATCTGACCAATAATATACTGCTCGGTAAAGTTTTTGTTGCCGACGGTTACCTCCTTACCTGGTGCCCCACATCCCGCTCCCGGGAGAACCAGGGCAAGGGTCAAAACTACTGCCAAGATAGTAACAATTCGTCTATGCATCCTCTTACCTCCCTAAAGAATTTAATGTTACTGCTTTACACCTCTAAGCTTAAATTTATCTCATTTCATCTCATCTCTCTCACCTCCTTTTAGGACATTTCAGCTTTGACTCTAAGACCACGCGAGGTCATCCGCCTCTCTATGCGTTCCAGGATGAAACCCAGGATAATAGCCAAAGCTGCTGTAGGTGCTGCCCCCTGCAGTATGGTTAACGGTTGCAGGGAGAAGACCCCGGTTAGTGTAATTCTGCCCAAACCGGCACCACCAACGAGAACAGCCAGCTCCGCTGTCCCCACGGTTATAACCGTGGAGATTCGTATCCCGGTCATTATTACTGGCAGAGCCAAGGGGAGCTCTATCTTACGAGCAATTTGCCCCTTGGTCATTCCCATTCCCCTGGCAGCTTCTACAATCGCCGGGTCAATATTGTTTATACCGGCGTAGGAATTGCGCACGACAGGAAGCAGTCCATAGATGAATAAGGCTACAATTGCTGACTGAAGGCCGAAACCGAGAATGGGAGCCATAATAGCAATTACCGCCAGGCTGGGGATGCTCTGCCCCACATTAGCTCCACCGATTACGGGAGTGGCGAGTTTCTTCAAACCGGGGCGAGTGACCAATATCCCTAAGGGGACACCGATAGAAATGGCTATAAGTTCCGCTATGAGCACCATCTCAAGGTGAGTCCTTGTGCAATTCAGTATATCACCCCAGGTAAAAGGCTTATACACCCCTTCCTTAATCCACTCCAGGTTAGTAATCCAAACGGTAAGTCCAATAAGGAGTGTTAAAAGGCTGATTAAGACAACATAACGCCTCACTCAGATTGTCTCCTCTGGGTAAGCTCAGTTAATGCCTTCCGGATAACACCAAAGTTTACCACCCCCTGTAACCGGTTATCCTCAGTGACTATAGCCAGGTTCTCTAGCCCGTAGCTCAACATAAGGGAGAGAGCCTCATTTAGAACGGTGTTTACCGTGGTGGTCATCACCGAATGGCCCATAATACTCCTTACCCTATCTCCCCTTCCCAAGTCTGCTTTATCCACCCACCCGGCGAACTTTCCATCATCGTTAACTACCACCAGCCAATCGATTCCCTCTCGCTCCATCTGCTCTCGAGCAGCTCCTACCTTCTCGTCTGATTTCACCCTGGGCGGAGAACTCGTCATAACCTCTTTTACTCGGATTAACTGCAATCCTTTAAGGGCTCGGTCGGTACCGACGAAATTCTCCACGAACTCGTTCTTGGGTCTATAAAGTAAATTAGCTGGTGTGTCATATTGTACCAATTGCCCTTCCTTCATCAAGGCTATCTTATCCGCCATCTTGATTGCCTCATAAATATCATGGGTCACAAATATAATGGTCTTTTTTATCTCCTGCTGTATTTTTAGAAATTCGTCCTGCAATCTCACCCTAGTTATTGTGTCAATAGCTCCAAAAGGCTCATCCATTAGTAGTATTGGGGGGTCAGCTCCTAAGGCTCGGGCTACACCCACTCGCTGGCACTGACCACCAGAGAGCTCATTAGGATACTCATCCATGAACTCGTTGGGATCCATCCCCATCAGTTCTAGAAGCTCCTCTGCTCTCCGCCTCCGCTCGGCTTTCGGCCAGCCTTTTAGCTCAGGAACTGTCTCTATATTCTGCCCCACAGTCATATTAGGGAAGAGCCCTATCTGCTGAATGGCATAGCCCATATTCCTTCGCAGCTCGTTATCATCCATCTTGGTATTATCCAGCCCATTAATATATATCTGCCCTCCGCTGATGGGGAGGAGGCGGTTTATCATTTTCATGGTAGTGGTCTTACCACATCCTGAGGGGCCTAACAATATACACAGCTCGCCTTTGCCGACCTCAAGGCTCACCTCCTTTACTGCTTCCGTCCCATCAGGATAGACCTTGGTCACCTTATCTAGCTTTATCATTGTCTCACCTTATCCTTAACCCCTTGGGGGTAACCCACCGCTCCACCCGGCCCATAAGGGCATCGACCAGCAGAGCTAGAATGGAGACAGATACTCCTCCCAAAATGATTAAATCCATCCGAGCATTTCTTAAACCTCGGAATATGGGTGCTCCAAGCCCTCCGGCGCCAATCAAAGCGGCAATGGCGGCAATGCCGATAATTAGCACGATGGCGTTTCTCAAGCCAGCCATAATAACCGGAACAGCCAGAGGAAGCTTAACCTTAAACAGGAGTTGCTTTTCAGTCATTCCCATTCCTTTGCCAGCCTCAATCATTGCTGGATCAACCCCCCGGATCGCCGTATAGGTATTGCGCAATATAGGTAGCTGACCGTAGACAATCAGAGCAATGACAGCGGGCAGGAAACCGATAGCTTTCAATCCGACGCTGCTAAGAACGAGCATAAGCAAGCCAAAGAGAGCTAGACTGGGAATAGTCATCATTATCTCCGCCAGGTAAAGCACGGTATCGGCTATACGTTCCTTACCTTTACCGGTGATATAGACCCCCACAGTTACACCGAGAATGACTGCTATTCCAACGGCAGCAAAAGTTATCCAAAGGTGCTCAAGGGTCCACCCTGCCAACTTTTCTGGATATCTAGTTACATATTCCCAGGCTTCTAACATTGGTGTTCTCCCCAATTACCAGCATATCAGTCCACGATACCCGGGATTACTGAG
>DAOWKM010000065.1 GCA_030643695.1 Dehalococcoidia bacterium
CACCAAGGTCCCTCACTCCGGACATGTATTGTTAAGCACCTGGGCATCGCTATTCTACTTTACTGCCTTCGGGGTAGCGCACTGGATTCCTCTGCTCCCCTTTGTCTTCCTATTCTTATTCCTTGCTGTTTGGCTCCCCTGCTGTCTAAGCGATATAGCATTCCCTCTTCTATTTGCAAGGAAGGGGTTACCCCCCCAAGATATATAATGTATAATGGTTATGACACTTAAAGGAGGTTAAAATGAAGCTTAATATTACTACCCTGAGTGAGAATACCGGCAGTATAGACAGCTTTCTAGCTGAATGGGGGATTAGTGTCCTAGCTGAAACAGATGAAGCAAACATCCTGCTTGATACTGGACAAAGCATCTCAGCCAGTCACAATGCTGATATTCTGGGAATTGACCTCAGCAAAATTGACCGGATTGTGTTGAGTCATGGCCATTATGACCATACCGGTGGTTTGCGCCAGATACTGCGCAAGATGAGGAAGAGGGTAGAAATAATCGCTCACCCTGATATATGGGGAGCTAAGTATGTTCGTCGCCAGGGCCAGAGGGATAAATATATCGGGATACCTTTTCAACGCCAGGAGTTGGAGAGCCTGGGGGCTGACTTTAACCTGACCACCAAACCGGTAAAAATAACCAACAGCATAACGACTACCGGCGAAGTCCCTATGGTAACCGATTTTGAAAAGATAGAGCCTGTCTTCTTTGTAAGAGAAAATTCTGGCTGGCAAGAGGATAAACTCCTAGATGACCAGGCACTCATCATAAATACCAAGCCAGGACTGGTAGTCATTCTGGGTTGCGCCCATCATGGTATCATTAACACCTTATACCATGCTCAGCAGCTTACCGGGGTAAAACCAATATATATGGTGCTGGGTGGCTGTCACCTTATCGGTGCCTCCCAAGAGCAAATAAGGTCAACCATTGCTGCCCTGAGAGAGCTGGATGTTCAGAGGTTGGGCGTATCACACTGCACCGGTTTGCCAGCAGCAGCGATAATGGCTCAAGAGTTTGGCGATAGGTTCTTCTTCAATAATGCTGGCACCACTATTAACCTACCATAAGGAGCTACTGGTGAACTTATCAGTTCAATTAGCCCCCAGACACCAAACGGGCTTACGGCTAGCTAATCCGGTGATGACCGCCTCTGGCACCTTCGGCTACGGCACCGAGAATAATCAGATGTTTGATATTCAACGGCTAGGGGCTATTGTGTGCAAGGGAACCACTCTTGAACCTAGAGACGGTAACCCTCAGCCCAGGCTTGCCGAGACCGCCTGCGGGGTGCTCAACTCAATCGGGCTACAGAATATTGGCATTAACGCTTTAATTAAAGAGAAGGCGCCAATCTGGGCAAGCTGGCGGGTGCCGGTTGTTGTTAATATTGCCGGTGAAACTATCGCCGATTATGCCCAACTGGCTGGCGAGCTGGATGGGGTAGCTGGCATCAGCGCTATTGAAGTTAACATTAGCTGCCCTAACATTAAAGCTGGTGGGGCTGAGTTTGGGTCAAACCCTAAATCAGCCGCTGAAGTAACCACTGCGGTTAAAGCAGCCGCCTCTCTGCCAGTATTGGTCAAGCTAACCCCAAACACCAGTGATGTAGTCAAGATAGCGGTGGCGGTGGCTGATGCTGGAGCCGATGCTATATCCCTAATCAACACCATCAAGGGCATGGCTATAGACATCACCAGGCGCCGACCCCTGTTAGGCAGCGTAAGCGGCGGACTATCTGGACCAGCAATAAAACCAGTAGCGTTATATATGGTGTATGAAGTGGCTGGCACCGTAGAAGTGCCCGTCATTGGTTGCGGCGGCATCATTACCGCCAGCGATGCTATAGAGTTCATTATGGCTGGAGCCAGTGCTATTCAAGTAGGCACCGCCAGCTTTACCAACCCCAGAGCTCCACTTGATGTCCTGGAGGGAATAGAGCAGTTTATGAAAAAAGAGGGGATAGAAGATATTGCTGAGCTTGTTGGGGTAGTCCGGCGCTAAATTCACTAAAACAAGAACACTAGCCTTCCACCAGTTTTTGCCCAGCAAGGAAGGCTTGATTTAAGGCATCAGGGTATTTGGTTATAGCCCCTTTCTCATCTATGCCAGAGAATAGCAGCTCCCCAGCATAAGTAATATCAAGAACTTTAAACAGGCTCTTTACTGTGGCTAGTGCTGGTTGAAACAGGTCGGCAGACTTAATGGCACCAACAGAAATAAATAATCCCTTCCTCTCCCGGTCATCACCCAATGGCGGTAGTTTAAGCCGGTATTTCCTTACCCATAGTGCCTGACAGCGGTCAATCATCGCCTTTGTCTGAGCGGTTACCCCCATAAACTGGACAGGAGAAGCCAGCACTACCCGGTCAGCCTGTTCAAGCTGGCTATAAATCATCTGCATATCATCATCCACCTTACACCTACCCGTTTCCCGACAGCCATCGCAGTGCTGACAGGGGGCAATACTCAAGTCGTTAAGGATAATAGTCTTAACCTCAGCCCCCCCGCTGGCAGCGCCCCTCATAACCTCATCCAATAACAGGTCGGTGTTACCACCGCGTCGCGGGCTGCCAGCAATACCCAGTACCTTCACTTCAGTCCCCCTTCAATATAATTCAAAATCTCTGTCTCTCTGGCTCTCATCTGGCGCTCCAGCTCAGGCTTATCGTGCTCATAGCCTAGCAGGTGAAGCACACCATGAATAATGAGAATGGCGAGCTCCCTTTCTACAGAATGTCCGTGTTCCTCAGCCTGGATAACTGCTTGAGGGTAGGAAATAATCACCTCACCGAGGTGCAATGCCCCGTCAGGGGGCTGAATAAAAGGAGGAAGGTCTCTCTCAATATGTGGCTCAGGAAGCAGGGAAAAAGCGATTACATCGGTGGGCTCATCCCTGCCTAAGTAGCTTTGGTTCAGTTCCCGCACCCTTTCCTGGCTGGTAATAACCAGACCAAGCTCCGCTCTAGAATCGACATCTTGAGCAAGAAGAACCTGCTCAGCTACACTCTGCAGCCAACTTACCTCAGGGCACCCCTTAAGCCCCTCATCAATTAAAACATTAATCTCCACTAACCAAATCATAACACAGGCTAAGATTTGAGCAAAATAAGCAGTCGCGATATAATAGATTTGATGGCTAAAGGAGGGATCGCATAGTGGACTAGTGCGGGCGCCTGCTAAGCGCTTACCCTGAGAAATCGGGGTCATGGGTTCGAATCCCATTCCCTCCGCCATATAAGGTTAGCATGAGGTCGTTTAGCAACCTATCCCCCTGACCCCCTTCCCTTAATAAGGGAAGGGGGAGTGTAGGTAAGAGAGGGGCTTCGCCCCTCTCTAAAATCTCTTCCCCCTCATGATAGGAATATATATCCATATCATGGAGAGGGGGATAAAGGGGGTGAGGTTGATAAACAATTTCAAAGATAGGATAGGCTTGTAGCTTGGGTTGAATGGCAACGGAAAGACAGTGCAATTGAGTAATAGTGAGAAGATGGTTGAGGTTTATCAGGCAAGAGGTGAAATGGAAGCTCAGGTTATCAAGGGCCTGCTGGAGAGCTATGGAATACCTTGCTTTCTCAAATCAAGAGCGGCTCCTTCGGTGCATGCTTTTGCCGTCGATGGGATGGGTGAAGTCAAAGTTATGGTCAGGGAATCAATGGCAGAGAAAGCTAAGAGACTGGTCAGGGGAAAAGACTATGTTTAAATTGTTTAGCGGGCTTACTGATTCTAATGAGAAACAGCTGAAGCGGTTACAGCCGACAGTAGACCAGATAAACGAGCTGGAGCCTGAATTTGAAAAACTCAGTGATGATGAGCTTCGTGCCAAGACCGATGAGTTTAAGGCTCGGTATGAAGCCGGCACTTCGCTTGATGAGCTTTTGCCCGAAGCCTATGCTACTGTTCGTGAAGCCGCCAAGCGGACTATAGGTCAGCGCCACTTTGATGTGCAGTTGATGGGGGGTATTGTCCTTCACCAGGGTAGA
>DAOWKM010000020.1 GCA_030643695.1 Dehalococcoidia bacterium
AACTGCCCTTTCATGACCTCTTACCGAGACCTCCATCGCTCTTTCAATACCTGGCCAGGCTGACTCAGGCACTTTTCCATAAACTAGAGCCAGAACGTCTAAATGATGGCGGGTTGCTCTGGCAACTAACTCATCAACGGTGGTATTGTCACTTAGTCCTCTAGCCAGTTCAGAGATTTCTTGCCCAAATCCGCTTAGCACCTCAAATTCATCCAAAGCATTTTCTACTTCATTAATTTCATTCTCTTCTGCTTCGTCGTTGGCTCTATTTAGCCTACCCTCAATTGCAGCTAGATTAATCTCCATAGCTCTTACCGGATTTTCTC
This sequence comes from Dehalococcoidia bacterium, assembly GCA_030643695.1. Lineage (GTDB taxonomy): Bacteria > Chloroflexota > Dehalococcoidia > Dehalococcoidales > DAOWKM01 > DAOWKM01. Next base: position 327 of record DAOWKM010000020.1, read on the forward strand.
TTGCCAATAGCCGTAACGCATTCCCCATCCCGTTTATGGATGCCCCTTTGGCTTGAGCAATGGCTTCTTTGGCTTGTTCGGGAACGATGTCATCCAGTCCATCTAGAACAAGAAGGTGCTTTGAAGTGGCTAAAGCCACAACTTCCGATATGTTGTCTGAAGCGCCTTTCTCTCTTGCTCTTTCTGTAACTCTTGCCCTTTCTCTAATTATAGCCATGTATTCCTCGTAACTACTGGCAGCCACCTTTACTGCTTTTGACTTATTTTTAGTTGCCATAACCTGAGCCTCAGCCAGTCTTTCTTCAGCATATTCTAGAGCCTTCTTAGTCTTTGCCTCAGCCCCAAAAGCAAAGAAAAGACCTACCTTTTTGCCCCAGATGTCAGCAAAGTAGAAGGGGCTGTCGGGGGTAATACCCGGGCTAGGCAATTCCTGTTCAATTTGAGCATAAGCAGCATCACCAAAGAGCAGTGTGATAGCCAGGACACAGCTAAGTAAAATTATGCCAAATCTTTTCACTCCGATTTTGCCTCCTGCCTAAATTTGCTTCACTAATAATATAACGAAAAAATCATTGATTAGTTAGTATTACTTGGTTTCCTCCTTTGTCGGCTTGGCTAGCCAATCGGCTATATTGGATATAAGCTGGTTGTTATCAAGAATGCCATTATAGGGCTCAGTGATAAAGGTAAGGTCGTAAATGGCTAGGACTTTGGATTCTTTAGCTAGGGCTATGGGTGATAGCTCCTTTCTTGTTTCAATCACTGAGGAGAAGGTGTTTTCGTCAACCAAGGCAATACCATAGTTGGCAGAGGTGATAGAGCCAGCGGTATAAAGGGCTATCTTCTCTAGGTTCTTAGTTATCTCATTTTCCTTGAATTCAGTAACGAATATGTTTCTGTAGTTGGCATCATTTTCCTTCACGTTATATAGGTAATCGGGTTCAAATATCAGCCCGAATTTGAGGGACAGGCTGTTCATTTGACTCTGCCTCGTCGGGTCAGCGATAAGGAGCAGCTTGCCACTATTATTTACAAACTTGCCTATAGTCTCCCTTTCTTCCTTGGAGAATTCCTCCTGGGGGCAAACTATAATGTAGGCATTTGTCTGGGAAAGCTCTTCTTCTAGGTCGTCTATCTCGTTTAGGAACTCAATGGTTGAGCCTCGCGAAATAAGTCGGAGTGTTAGAACATTGAGCTCCTCTAGAGTAAGAGCATTATTATGGGCTAAATCAATCAAGGTAGTGCCTTCCCCTTTGGTATAGGTATCAGAATACTCGGTTGAAGGTGCCATAGGAACGGCAATATATTCATAAGTGGGCATCTCAGTGGGAGGGGCACTATAGAACCCACTGTAGTAGAAAAGCCCTCGTCCCAGGAGGACAACCAATATTCCGGCAATGACGATAGCTATCCTTTTTATCATTGATTCACTTTGACTCAAAGTGTAGGTAGTAGTAAATGGGCATAAGGTTGGTTTGTGATTTCAGGACTTCTATGGTAATGACCTCAGTGACTGGCTTTGGTGTATAGAGCTTTTCAACTTCATAATTCCTGATGTGAGCCAGGCTGGCGGCTTTTTCTATAGCGGCGGTGCTTGTGCCTATATCATCTATTAGACCGTATTTGAGGCTTTCAACGCCGGTGTAGACTTCAGCGCGGGAAAGCCTTTCCTCAGAGATTTTTAATCGGTCTCCCCTTTGGGTTATGACTGCTGAGATAAATTCCTGCCTCAGCGTCTCCAGTTCGCCCGTTGCTTTTCTCCGTGAGCCGCCGGTAGCCTTAAATGGTCCGGTGGTTGCAATGTTTTCATCTAGTTCTTCAGGGGTAGGTAAGCTTGACCAGGCACCGATACTGCCAAGCTGGGAGGTTGGCTGGGCGTAAATAAAGTTTGATGACACCGCAATATAATAACCACCGCTAGCACCCCTTGCCCCAATAGAAGCGACCACAGGCTTGTGCTGCCTCAATCGGAGCACATCCAGGTATATCTGCTCAATGACACTGGCTTCGCCTCCAGGGCTATCTATCTGTAGAACAACCGCCTTTATGTTGCTATCACCCCCGGCATATCTCAGCATGTCTAAGATGTCATCAGTGTAGGCTTGTTCAAAAATTGGGCCAGGAGATGGTTATGGTAGCGATACCTGGCTTGTGTATTAATGGGATGGAAATCAACCCCCCCAAAATCAGGCCAAGCAAAATAAAGAAGGGGATGGAGCTAAACCACCGGTATACTGACCTCTTAGCCGATTCCAGTCTGGGCATAATCATTCTTCCTTATGACCCATAGCACCAGTAGATAGGCACTAATACCTGTCGTAAGGAGCAGGACAGCTATTATTACGCTAAGGGGGTGAGCAGCTTCAGGCGAGGGAACAAAGCGGATGAAGTGGATAATGCCGCTAATAATACCGGCAGTGGCTATGGTCGTAATCCATATTCTAATCGGTCGGCTAGCTAGCCTTTTTATCCTGGGCTTAATAGTGAGGTAGAGGAGAAGGGCATAGATGGCAAGGGTTGCCAGTATGAGCAGGGCAACTATGGTGAAGGTGCCCATTGCTACGGCAGTAGTGAGCTCCCATGCCAGACGGACAATTATAGCCCCAAGAACCAGCGTAATGGTCGCTATGAACCATGTCTTGAAAAGTAAGCGATTTATCATTTGTTGCCCTGTAGGTAGTCTATAGCCCACCTGATGGCATCCTCTCCCTTAAGCTCAAGCTCACAGTCAGGGTCTATCCCTTTACCCTCAATAAGGCGACCATTGGGGGTTAGCCAGCGAGCGGTGGTAATATATAATGCTGAGCCATCTTTAAGCTGGCGCAGGACATTAACGCTACCCTTACCATAGGTTTTGGTGCCGGCAATGGTGGCGCGAGCATAATCCTGCAGGGCTCCAGCCAATACCTCGCTACCGCTAGCACTGTAGCTATTTACTAGAACAACTAGAGGCAAGTCAGTAACTACCTCTGTGGGCTTGACCTTCATTACGGTATGTTTTCCTTGATTATCTACTACATTGACCACTATCCCCTCCTTCAAGAAGTGGCTGGCTACATCAACCACTACCTCAAGTGAGCCACCGGGATTGCTGCGCAGGTCAAGGATGATGCCAGTAGCCGCTTCTTGGACTATACTCTGCAGCACCGGGGATAGCTCCTCATCAGTGCGTTGAGAAAAGTAGGCGATGTTAATGTAAGCAATGTCATCCTTCATCTCAGAGCGGACGCTGGGCAGTTCAATCTCACCTCTGACTATCTCAATTTCCTCGGACTTGGTCTCACCCTGATGAAGGATAAGGAGTCTGACCGTTGTCCCCTTGGGCCCACGGATATTAAGCGCAGCCTCAGCCAGACTCATCTCTGAGGTGGGTTTACCATTGATTTCCAAGATTGCATCGCCAGCCCTGATGCCTGCCTTAGCCGCTGGCGAATCAGCAATAGGGGCGATAATCATTAGCTGCTTATCCTTGATTGCTATATTAGCGCCAATGCCCTCAAACTTTCCTTCCAGGTTGCTCAGGCTTAGTTGGTAGGCTTCAGCATCTAGGTAAGAAGTATAGGGGTCATCTAGCGCCTCCACCATACCCTTGATGGCTGCCTGACTCAGTGCGTCAGCATCAAGCCTCTCCTGGTCTACATAGTCCTGGAAGATGAAGTTCCACGCCTGCTCGACAACATCCAGACCCTGAGCTGGCTGATTATTGGTAGCTAGGGAGCAACCGGCTCCAAAGGATAGACCCAGGCTTGCTATTAGCGATATGGCTATAACTGCAATTTTCACTGCTTTTGGCATTGGACTTACCCCCTTAAAGCATTTTGTGGCAAAACTTATCGGCTATTCATTACTGACTTGGGCTAGCGTAGCAGCCACAGGCTAACCGCCATAACCAGCATACCAGCCCCAACTCCTATAATTACAAGGTGCTCCTTGCCGTATCGGTGGGCAAGGGGAAGAATTTCATCTAGGCTTATGTAAATCATTATGCCAGCTACGAAGGCTATGACGGCTGACAAAAGTACCGGAGTCAGAAAGGGGAGTAAAATCGCGTAGCCGATGAGAGCACCCACAGGTTCAGCTACCCCAGATAAAAATGAATATGTGAAAGCTCGACGACGATTGCCTGTGGCATAAAAGATGGGTACCGATACTGCAATACCCTCGGGAATGTTGTGGATAGCGATAGCCACGGCTATCATTATCCCAAAGGCAATATCCCCGGTAGCTGCGCAAGTAAAAGTGACCAGCCCCTCGGGAAAGTTATGGATGGCAATACCAAGTGTAAGAAGGACACCAGACCTCATAAGGGATGACTGTGACGGGACTGCAGGCTGTGGAGGCAGTCCCAATTTCTTCTGCTGTCCTATTTTAGCAGTGCTTGGCTGGGGACTTGCAGCATGCTCTTCCTCATACTCATGCGGAACAAGTATATCTATCACCGCAATGAACAGGATGCCAATAAAGAAAGTTATATTGGCAGTGGCAAAGCCAATATCTCTAATGGCTGTTCCCAGGAGCTCGGTAAAAGAAATGTATATCATCACCCCGGCGGAAAAGCCAAGCAGAGTTGCCAGGTAGGAGTATTTTGGTCGCCGTATAAAGAAGGCAATGGCACTACCTATTCCGGTGGATAATCCAGCTAGACTGGTGAGCAACATCGCAAACGGTAGATTAACTTTCATAACATTGCCCAGAGACGAGGTTGCTACCAACCCTCCTATGGCGGAAGTGAAGATAGTTATAAGGGGTTAAGTAAACCTGTAAGCCGAGTTCTGTACTCCGACGAGTCGGAGCGGTGACCATTTATCTAGCCCTGATGTTACCATCAGGGTCAAGCGACCAACCCTGAGACAGGCCGGGCGTCCTTTTGTCTCTCTATTTGGTCTTGCTCCGGATGGGGTTTGCCCAGCCGACTGGTCACCCAGCCGCTGGTGAGCTCT
>DAOWKM010000120.1 GCA_030643695.1 Dehalococcoidia bacterium
CGGTTACCTTACTGACGGCACTGATGAGTCCGGGACGGTCGCGGTGGTCGCTAAACAGAAAATAACCCCCTGTAGGCACAATATCAATCCAGTAGTCATTAACCCGGACAATATGCGTCTCACCACGCATTACAGTGGTGGCGGCTGCGGTAGCGCCGGTGCTGGTGATGGCTTCTACCGTGATAAGGCTGGCATAATTTTCACAGGTAGCTTCCTTCTGTTCCACTACGGTTAGTCCACGCCGGACAGCCACTATGTTGGCATTGACCAGATTGACCCGCTCCTCGCTTATTTCCTCAAGTAGTCCCCCTAGAACAGATGCCTTGAGAACACTAGTATCATAATTAGAAACTTCGCCATTATATTTAATCTGGATGGCATTCATTTGTCCCTCAGCTAGCTGGCTGACCAGCCTGCCACCTATGGAAGCCACCCTTATAAAGGGGGTCAGCACCGATATGGTTTCAGCAGAGATAAAGGGAGCATTAACCGTATATCTGGCTGGCCGTCCCTTAAATACATCAATAATCTGCCCGGCTACATCCGTAGCTGCCATAGCTTGGGCTTCAGTAGTGGAAGCTCCTAAATGGGGGGTAACAATGATGTTATCGTCCTCAAAAAGGACGCTCTTGGTAGTCGGTTCAGTGGCGAAGACATCTATAGCGGCGCCAGCTACTCTCTTCTCCTTTATCGCCTTAGCCAGCGCCTTTTCATCAACTAGCCCACCCCGGGCGCAGTTAATGATGCGAACTGTGGGCTTGACTAAAGCCAGCTCCTTAGCTCCAATCAGACCCTTAGTTGATTCTGTCCGCGGAATATGGAGGGTGATAAAGTCTGATTCCTTGAGCAACTGTTTTAGGGAGGTAAGCTCCACTTGCAGATTACGGGCATGGTCAACAGAGATGAAGGGGTCATAAGCAATAAGCTTCATTTGCAGACCTTGGGCACGCTTGGCTACCTCTGAACCTACATTGCCTAAGCCGATAATACCTAATGTTTTATTTCTGACCTCAGTGCCCATAAAATCACTCCGTCGCCATACCCCTGATTTAAGCACAGCATTAGCCTGAGGGATGTGGCGGGCTAAGGAAAGCATAAGGGCAATAGCATGCTCCGCCGCCGAGATGGTGTTGCCAGTGGGAGCATTAACCACCACAATGCCGCGGCGGGTGGCTTCGTCTACATCAATATTGTCTATGCCGACACCGGCTCGGGCGATAACCTGTAGCTTCTTCCCAGCTTGTATAACCTCAGCGGGGACCCGGGTCTGGCTGCGCACTACCAGCGCCTCATAATCACCAATGGTAGATATTAATTCCTCCGGCGTTAGCTCTAACCTAACATCCACCTGGGCATAACTACGCAGGATATCTATCCCTTCACCAGAAACAGAATCAGCTATTAAAACCTTCATTGTTACTAACTCCTAAATCCAGCCTGAGGCAATACCACCTTTAGCGCCGATATTACTGCTTCAATATCACCCTCAGTTACCCAACCCAGGTGACCGATGCGAAATATCCTGCCATCTAAAGTTTGCTGTCCGCCGCTGAGCACAATCCCATGCTCTTTCCTCAGGATTCGGAGCATCTTTTTAGTGTCAAGCCCATCTGAAGCAGCTACCGAAGTAACCGTATTGGAGGCGTGACTTTCTTCAGCAAAAAGGGACAACCCTAGCGATTTTACCCCGTTCCGGGTGGCATTACCAACACGGGCATGCCGGGCGATGATATTAGCTAAACCCTCCCTCAGCATCATTTCCAGCGACACCGATAAAGCAAATACTATAGAGACAGCTGGTGTCCATGGCGTCTGCCCTTTTTCTAAGTAGCTCTTAGCTTTAGCCAGGTCCCAGTAAAAGTGGGGCATCTTGGCTGTTGAATATGCCCGCCAGGCTTCCTGACTCACGCTGACCATAGTCAGACCGGGGGGAGCCATCCACCCCTTCTGAGAACCGGTAACAACAACATCGCAGTGCCAGTCATCTACTGGCAGGGTAATTGAGCCCAGACTGCTGACGGCATCAACCAGCAGTAGTTTATCAAACTCCTTCACCACCGAGCTAATTGACTCCAGGTCATTGGTGACACCGGTAGAGGTTTCATTATGGGTAACCATTACTGCTTTGATTTTTGGTTCAGCATTTAGAGCCCGTCGTATAGCATCAACATCAGCCGCTTTGCCCCACTCAACGCGGAGTGGGATTACCTCAGCCCCAAACCCCTTAGCAATAGCAGTAAAGCGCTCCCCAAAAACACCAATAGGCGCCGACAGCACTTTATCACCTGGGGATAGAGTATTAACAATAGCCGCCTCTAAACCACCTGTCCCTGAAGCGGTAAGTAATAAAACATCACCCTTGGTCTGGAATAACTGCTTTAGTTTAGCCGTCACCTCACTTAGTATCTGCCCAAACTCCTCGCCACGATGATTTATCATCGGCTTGGCCATCGCATTTAGAACCTCGTCAGGGCAGGGAGTAGGTCCGGGAATGCGTAGCTGTTTCATTATCCGTCTCCTTTACTCTCCTAGTTTATCAGTATTAATCACTTTAGCAAAGCGGCGTTTGCCCACTTTTATAATGCTGCCACTTTTGATTGGAGCAAAAGGTATTTCTATTTTTTCCCCATCTATGCTAACAGCACCCTGCTGAATCAAGCGAATAGCTTCACTACGACTTTTAACCAAATTTATCGCCACAAGCATATAGCCCATGCTTATTACCTCAGCGGTTGTGCCTTGTGTTACGTCTAGAAGCTCTGTTCTAAATTTCTTAAAAGAAATATGTTTTTCCTCTATCTCCTCCGGCACTTCCCTTTCTTCAACCACTTTAATAAAATGCTCCTCAGCTTCAATGGCTACCTTTCGACTATAGAGTTGGGTCACAATCTCCCTAGCCAGTCGCTTCTTAAGCGTCATCGGGTTAACCGCCTTATCCTTAAGCTCTTGCCTGAATTTCTCTAATTCCTCATCGGGAACATCAGTTATTAATTCAAAGTAGTTTAGGATAAGGCTATCAGGGATAGACATTACCTTGCCATATATTTCCTCGGGTGGCTCAGCCACGCCAATATAATTACCCAGGCTTTTGCTCATCTTCTGGCTACCATCGGTGCCAATAAGGATAGGGACTAGGAAGATTTGCTGGGGACGCTGCCCCACCATAGATTGAAGTTGCCTTGCCACCAGTAAATTAAACTTCTGGTCAGTTCCCCCAAACTCAACATCAGCCTCAATGGCTACCGAGTCGTAGGCTTGAAGTAGCGGGTAGAGTAATTCAGCCATGGTAATTGGTTGTCCAGCATTATACCTATTACTGAAATCCTCTCTAGCCATTAATTGGGCTACAGTAAACCTGCTGGTGAGTTGGATAACATCACTGAGGGTAAATTGGTCAAACCACTCGCTCTGCCACCTTACCTCAGTCCTTTTCCTATCAACCACCTTAAAGAACTGCTTCATATAGGTTTCAGCATTAGCCTTTACCTGCTCCTTAGACAGCATAGGGCGGGTGGTAGAAAAACCACTGGGGTCGCCAATCCGAGCCGTCCAATCACCAACGATAAGAATGACTTGATGCCCCAAATCCTGGAATTGGCGTAACTTCTTGAGGGCGACCATATGACCCAGGTGGATGTCAGGGAAACTGGGGTCAAAGCCCTCCTTTAACCGCAATCTCTTACCGGAGCGCAGTAGCTCTACCATCTCCCCTTGAACTATAACCTCAGCTACCCCTCGCTTTAGCAAATAATTAATATCCTGGCTAATCATATTTTTAACCTAAATCCGGGAGTTTAATATGGCTCTCCCTTGTTTTATATCCTCGGCTATCTGTCTCTTTAGTTCCTCAGCAGTGTTAAAACGCCTCTCATCACGAAGTCGCTCCACAATATCAATTTTTAGCTCACGCCCATATAGCTCACTATGGTAATCAAGGACACAAGCCTCTACGGTACGTTCCCCACCACCGAAAGTAGGCCGCCGTCCAATATTAATTACTGAACGATAGGCTTTGTCATTAATATACGCCCAGGTAGCATAAACGCCATCAGCAGGAAGCGCCTGTTCCCGGTCCACATCCAGATTGGCGGTGGGAAAGCCTAACTCCAAGCCTCGACCTGCCCCGCTGATTACACGTCCGCTTAGGCTAAAGATGCGGCCTATTAAGCTACGCACCCTTTCCATGTCTCCATCAGCTAGAGCATTCCTGATAGTGGTGCTGCTTACCACTTCACCGTTTATCATTACCGGGGGAATTACTGTTACACTGAAGTTCATATCCTGTCC
>DAOWKM010000051.1 GCA_030643695.1 Dehalococcoidia bacterium
AATAAAATCGTCACCCATAGCTGAAGTTAGATTGGCAACATCGACTTTGGAGAATAATACAGCGCTGATATGGCTGTATTCCATCTTCACAAATATGTCCGTGTCTACCTTTTCGTCACTGGCCTTTCTCAAATATGCCCTGTATTGGTAGCCTCTATTTACAACTTTATGAGAGCTTGTATCAACAGTGACTACTTGCCAACCAAAGGGTAGTACAGAACGAACAATTCTTGGAGGTTCATAATCACTGCCGGGCCAAGGAATTTTACAGCCATTCAATGCAATGACATAGCAATCCTCGATTCTGATAATCCCATCTTCTAGGTACTTGAAGTATTTGTCAAAATATTTATCGTGTATCGCACTGCAATATCTAAGGATTATTTGTTCATCCGGAACCTGTTGGGCGACGCCCATTCTAGGGTAAGAAACACTATCAGGCTTGCTTGGGTCTCCACTTGTAGGTGTAACAGCCTCTATCCATATGGTTATTGAAGCATTGCCTACCTTTATATCAGGACCTTTAGACCTAGTTTGTTTTGGGACGACCTTAAAGGAATTGCAAATCAATGTGCAAGTCAGGTACATCTCCCAAAATCGGGCATGAACATCCTGTGGCAATTGCATTGGGAAATCACTGTCAGCGTATGGATGATACATTTCCCACAAATTCTCCATGTAGGATTTATACTTAACACCTCTGTTTTCATCCCGAATGATGCGATAAAGTTCGTCACAAGGTTTTATATCATCGATAAAAAGATGCTCTACCATAAGATTATTATACTACCATACTATGCAAATGCTGAAGACCAATCTGAAAGTTCTTTTATGCAAATTGCTCTATCAGCAACTGCTGTAAAGCTGGAATAAGTTCCTTTTTCTCAAATAAAAGTTCGGACTGCGTCCAACTTGCGCTACCAAATTGGTAATAGAATTACATTACCCATTTCGGCACTAATTACGTCTCCGTATGAAACCCTCCCGTCACTTTGCTTAATTTATTTTGGCGTGTGGTAAAATACGACCGAAACAGCGCTTAGATAAGAACTATGTATCAATTGGACCCAGTTATCACCATTGCCATTTTATTGGGAGCAGCGTTGGTGGGAGGAATGGTAGCCCATCGGCTGAGGCAACCAGTGATACTGGGTTACCTCGTAGTTGGGGTGGCGGTGGGTCCTTATGCTCTTGGTCTGGTGGGTGACTTGGCGCTGATTGAGACGGCGGCAACTATAGGCGTTGCCCTACTGATGTTCACGCTGGGACTGGAAATCTCCGTTGCTCAATTGAGACAAGTAGGTAAGGTAGGTCTGTGGGGTGGCGTAGCCCAAATTCTGATTACCTTTGCCCTAGGCTTAGTAGTGGGTAGTACTTTGTTCCGATGGTCACTGCCCCAGGCCACCTTATTTGGGTTGGTTATCTCTCTCAGCAGCACCATGGTCTGCCTTAAGATATTGATGGAGAGGGGCGAACTAGACTCGGTGCACGGGCGGATTATGGTTGCTATTCTTGTTCTTCAAGATATCAGCGTAGTGCTAATGGCGGTAGTAATACCTCTTCTAGGCGGGACAATGGAGAATGTGCTCCTAGCTTTAGCCCTGGCTATAGGCAAAGCAGTCCTCTTTGTCGGGGTAACAGTTGTCTTAGGCTGGTGGGTACTTCCCTGGTTGTTGGGCAGGATTGGTGGAGTTCGCTCCCGCGAGTTGTTTCTGCTAACAGTTTTAGTGCTATGTCTAGGAGCAGCTCTGGGTACCTATATTTTCGGGCTCTCGGTGATATTTGGTGCCTTTGTAATTGGCTTGGTGCTCCGCGAATCAAGATTCGCCCACCAGGCTTTGGCTGAAATTACCCCGCTGCGGGACATTTTCGCTACTTTATTCTTCGTCTCTTTGGGTATGCTACTCAATCCGAGGTTTGTAGCTGACAACTGGGGGTTAATAGCCATAACCGTGGCTATTATTATCCTTATAAAATTCCTGGTCGTTTTTGGCATTGTTTGGTTCTTTGGCTACAGCAAAAGGGTAGCCTTTTTGACTGGTGCCGGTCTTTTCCAAATTGGGGAATTTAGCTTTATTCTGGCCCAGGCCGGAGTTAATATGGGCATCATCTCTGACCAGTTTTACTCCCTAATCCTGGCCAGTGCCATTATCACTATGATATTGACACCGTTAGCTATGGATGTGGCCTCGCGGCTATATGCTAAATTAACCCGAGTTCCAGCCGGTGGAGAGGTGGCAACCGAGGAGATTTCTGCCTTGCCCATTCCCGGGTCATCCCAGGCAACAAATCTAGTGGTGATTGCTGGCTACGGGAGGGTCGGGCGAAATATCGCTCAGGGTTTGCAAGATGCTGGCATACCCTACACCGTTATTGAGATTGACCCTGAGCTCGTCTCTGAGTGCCGGCGCAGCAACATAGCCTGTATATATGGGGATGCCAGCAATGCCCATGTTCTTTCCAGGGTGAACATAAATAAAGCCAAGGTATTGGTGGTGACCTTTCCTGACCCGTTGGCAGTGGTGACTACAGCAGAGACTTCCTTAAGTATCAATCCCAAGCTTAAAGTTGTGGCTCGGGTTCATAGGACAAGAGAAGCCGAGTTGCTTAAAAATCTGGGGGTGGTGGAGCTGGTAAGTCCAGAATACGAAGCTAGCTTCGAATTTCTCAGGAGAATCTTGTCTATCTCTGGTTGGAAGAAAGCTGACCAAAAGCAGATTTTAGCCATAATGCGGCAAGACAAGGAGATTACCGAATTTAACCCCGAAGAAGAAGCATAGCCGGAATGACTACACCAAGGTTCTGGGGTTGTCTGGTTTTGACAAAGGGATTAAAATAATATTAACCTTATAGGGTTGACCATCTTTATTAAGGGGAATTAAATAAATGATAGCTAACTCGATTTTAGTCATACTTGCTGCCTATTTTCTGGGTTCTATCCCGTCAGCCTATCTGGTGGGACGTTTAGTCAAAGGTATAGATATGCGAGAGGTTGGCGATGGTCGTATCGGAACTAGTCTGACTAGGCAGAGGCTGGGTCTGCCCTGGGGAATAACGGTCGCCTTTATGGACGTTAGTAAAGGGGCAATAGCGGTAATACTGGCTCAGGTGTCCGATGCTCCTCTCCCGGTTGTGCTCATTTCTGGGATGGTAGCGGTGATGGGACACAATTGGTCTATCTTTCTGGGTTTCAAGGGGGGTAAAGGAGCAGCAACTACTTTCGGTGTTCTGGCGGGGCTAATGCTGTGGCAGCTTATTATTGCCATGGGAATAGTAGCAACATACTATTTGGTTACTCATAACTCTACCCTAGCTACCGGCATCATATTTTGCCTGTTACCCATAATCTTGTGGGCAAGCCGGGCACTTGGAATCTCCCCCATGCTCCCCTGGGCAGAAGAGATTTCGCCATTACTTATATTCTCCCCTCTCCTCCTGTCTCTCCCCTGGCTGTTGAAGCGCCCGGCCACAGTCAGAGCAGAGAGCGATGAAGACTGAAATACCCAAAAAGCACACTAAGCGCTATCGCTATAGAAGCCCAGCCCCAGATTCCCGGGACCAGTAACCAGTGCGGCTACCGGGTTAAATTCACCTAATAGAAGCTCAGCACAGTTAAACTGGCTATGAACAATTTGCTTAAGTTCCTCTGCATCCTCCGGGACACGAGTATGCTCAACTATAATGTGAAGCTGGTTATCAGTTCCGGCTCTTTGTCTCACCATTTCCAACAAGCGCTCTATCGCTCTTGATTTAGTTCTAACCCTTGCCACTGGCTCTACAATCCCTGAGGAAGCAGGCACTTCAACAATGGGCTTTATACTCAGCATATTGCCCATCAAGGCAGCTGCCCTACCAATACGACCGCTTCTTGCCAGATAGGATAGGGTATCAAACATGAAAACGCAGCTCACCCTCTCCCTTACTCTACTGGCGGCTTCAATGACCTGAGCCATCTCCTGACCCGAAGCTGCAGCTCGAGCCGCCGCTAGCACTATGAACCCATAGGCACCTACTGTTGTCTTTGAGTCAAACACCTGGATGTTAACCCTGGGCAGTTCACTTTGAGCCATTCCCTTAGCCTGGGTGGCGGCGTTAAAGCTCATACTTAAACCAGATGATATAGTTATACACAGAATGTTATCTGCCTCCTGGCTTAACTGGCGGTAGACCTCAAGATAGGTGGCAGGCGAGGGGGCTGAGGTAGTGGGGAATTTACTTGACTTGTTGACTAACTGAAATAGCTCACTAGGAGTCTTTATATCTATAATGTCACGATAGGTCCTATTTTCAAAGTTAAGCAGCAGTGGGACTACCTGTATCCTGTATTCCTGAAGCAATTTCTCAGGGATATTAACCGCGCTATCGGTAACAAGAGCTATCCTCATTATCTAAATCTCTCCCAGTTTAATGAAACAATAAAAATTTTTATTTGCTTTTTCGTGTCCGCCAGGGGTAATACTGCTTATCAATAACAAGGCAACCAGATAGCTATAATCCCACTGACTATCATTTAACAAATTTCCCCACCAGCATATTTACCATTGTGGAAAAGCCTTTCCACTCAGCTAGCCTACTAGTCAAGAACTGCTGACCCTTCTTCGTTATCTGGTAATACCTCCTTCCCTGACGCTCAGTAATCTGCTGCCATCTACTTATTACTAGTCTCTTCTTTTCTAGTCTCTGGAGAGCGGGGTAGATGGTCCCCCCGGTGAGTTTAAAATAGCCAGTAGTTCTTTTCTCTAACTCCTTTATAATTTGGTAGCCATACATTGGTATTTCATTAACCAGGTAAAGAATCATAGGCTCGATAATCCCTTTTATTAGTTGCTCCACATATTGTCTTTTCATATATTGTTATCCTATTATATTGTATTACAACCTATTTTACCATCAAATAAGTAATCTGTCAATACATCTAGCAGGAGATAGTAATTATAAGATGGACATAAGCGGTAGATAAGGGAAAATATCAAGGTTTTTTTGAGGGGAGTGCCTCATATTCAAACCTGGCTCTCTCAGCAATAATAGACAGCAGGGTAGATGAGGCACCACGGGGCTTATACATCCCTATTTCCCATTCGCTTATTGTTTGCTGGCGCGTGCCTAGTCTCTCTGCCAGCTCACGCTGGGTCAGCTCTAAATGGCGTCTCAAGGCATGGATATGCTCGCCATCCCATTGTTGCCGGCTCACTTTATACTGTTTACCCATAATTAAATTTTACACGATTTAGTGTAAACTGTCAAAATAGGAGGGTATATGGGATAAAAAGGGCACCTTATAGAGAATAAAAGGGCTAATTTGAGGCTTAAAATGCCTCTAAGTTGCTGACATTGGTTATAAATAACTATCTACTGGGTTGCGACATATGTCTACCTGCGTTATTATATAGAATTAGCAGTCTAAAGGTGAGAGTGCTAATAAATTGGGCTCAAATTAAGGAAGGAGGAGTAGAATGGCGGTTAAGCTTCAACCGTTGGCTGACCGATTGGTAGTCAAACCCATTGAAAGAGAGGAGGTGACCAAGGGAGGGATTGTCTTGCCTGATACAGCTAAGGAGAAACCTCAAGAGGGGAAGGTTTTAGCTGTTGGTCCCGGCAGGTTATCTGAGGATGGAAAACGGATAGTCATGGACGTTAAGGTAGGTGATACAGTAATTTACGCTAAATATGGGGGCACTGACTACAAACTTGACGATGAAGATGTGATAATTTTGCGTGAAAGCGATATCTTAGCCAAGAAGGTTAAATAATAAATCAAGTTAGTACATAAGGAGGGTAAAGTTGGCTAAACAGATTATATATGGCGAGGAAGTCAGACATTATTTAAAAAAGGGAATAGATACTTTAGCTGATGCCGTCAAAGTGACCCTGGGACCTAAGGGGCATTGCGTGGCACTGGAGAGGAAATTTGGTGGACCGACAGTAATTGATGATGGGGTTACCATTGCCAAGGATATCGAGCTTCCCGACCCTTTTGAGAACATGGGGGTGCAGTTAGTTAAGGAGGCAGCCACCAAGACTAATGATGCTTGCGGTGATGGGACGACCACCTCAACTCTTCTAGCTCATGCTATTATTGCTGGCGGCTTTAAGAATATAGCTGCTGGTGCCGAGCCTATGGAGCTGAAGAGGGGCATTGAGAAGGCAACCGAGGCTATTGTTGATGAGCTTAAGAAAGCATCTACTGAGGTAAAGGGTAAGGAACAGATTGCTCAGATAGCCACTATAACTGCTGTTGATAGTGAGATTGGTGATTTAATTGCCGAGGTGATGGAGAAGGTAGGCAAGGATGGGGTTATTACTGTTGAAGAATCCAAGGGGCTAAAGTATGAGACCGAGTATGTGGAGGGCATGAAGTTTGACCGTGGTTATATTAGCCCCTATTTCGTTACCAATGCCGAGCGGATGGCAACGGTATTAGAAGACCCTTATATCCTTATTACTGATAAGAAAATCTCGGCTGTTTCTGACCTGTTACCCGCTCTGGAGAAGATACTGCAGGTATCAAAGAATCTGCTTATCGTCGCTGAGGATGTGGATGGTGAAGCCTTAGCCACCCTAGTGGTTAACAAGCTACGGGGCACCCTTAATGTTCTGACAGTCAAGGCTCCTGGTTTTGGTGACCGGCGTAAGGCAATGCTGGAAGATATGGCGATTCTCACCGGCGGTAATGTAATTTCAGAAGAAGTAGGGCGGAAGCTAGACTCGGTTACCGTGGAAGACCTGGGTAGAGCTCGCCGGGTAACCGCCGATAAGGATAAGGCTACTATTGTTGAGGGTAAGGGCTCAGAAGAGGCGATTAAGGGAAGGATAAAGCAGATTAAGGCTCAAATTGAGGAAACTACCTCTGATTTTGACCGGGAGAAACTTCAGGAAAGGCAAGCTAAACTGATAGGTGGGGTAGCTGTAATCAAGGTAGGAGCTGCTACTGAGGTTGAGCTTAAGGAGAGGAAACACCGGGTTGAGGATGCCCTA
>DAOWKM010000087.1 GCA_030643695.1 Dehalococcoidia bacterium
CTCGGCTTTTTTTTGCTCCCTACCCGTCGTAATCTAATCTTTACCATTCTTACTTAACCTTATTTCTGAATTATTATGCACTATAACTGGGTGGCTGTCAACTGTGGCTTAACTTATGGTTGTCAGAAGAGTCTATTTGGAGCTATAATCGCAGTATGGAAGTAGAAAAATTACACAGTTGGCAGCTTAATATTGCTCAGGCTAGAGACACCCAGCAGAGGCTATCAACACAGGTGTCTAGAAGCGGTGAGGTTTCCAATCCACACTTTATAGCTGGTGTAGATATAGCAGTAGGGAAAGCCCGGGAGATGGCTACCGCGGCGGTGGTTGTCTTAAGCTACCCCGAACTTAGACCAGTTGAAACGCAAATAGCTCAAGGCGAACTCGGCTTTCCTTACATCCCGGGACTTTTATCCTTCAGGGAGGCACCATTAACGCTGACTGCTTGTCAGAGACTTACTGTTACCCCTGACCTTATCCTGGTTGATGGTCAGGGGATTGCTCACCCCCGACGAATGGGTCTCGCCTCTCACCTAGGGCTCTTTTTGAATACACCAACAATTGGCTGTGCTAAATCCCTGCTGTGTGGCAGACATGAAGTGCTCGCTGAGGAGGTAGGTAGCTATGCTGAAGTAGTGGATAGGGGTGAGACTATAGGGATGGCTTTGCGAACCAAACTCGGAGTCAAGCCTGTTTATGTCTCTATCGGTCATAAGATTGACCTTCAAACTGCCATTTACTGGGTGCTGGAATGCTGCCGCGGTTATCGCTTACCAGAGCCTACCCGCTTCGCTCATCTGGCCGCAGGCGGAAATTTGGAACCAGAAAGGAATGTGGCTCTACCTGAGGCAAGCTATCAAGGGGAACTTTTTGGCTAGAAGAATCGGGTGAGGATAAATGCAGGAATTAAGTGACAAATTAAAGGATTTAAAGGCTAGAATCTCTATAGCGCTGGTGCATCTTTGACATTGTTGATAAGGAAAAGGAAATCATCAGCTTAGAGAAGCAGTCAGCCCAACCTGACTTTTGGTTAGACCAGACCAAGGCGCAGGATGTTATGCGTCGGTTAGCTGAGCAGAAGAAGGTGGTGCACCGGTGGCGAGAACTTGAGAAAAGGGTGGCTGACACTGCCGAATTAATCTCCCTGGCAGAAGGAGACGCCTCACTCAGGCTAGACATTCAATCTGAAATTGACAAACTGACCTCCTATCTTGATGAGCTGGAACTAGAGAGGGCTTTTAGCAGTGAGTATGATGCCAGAAATGCCATCTTGGCTATTCATGCCGGAGCTGGAGGCACCGAATCTCAAGATTGGGCGGAGATGCTAATGAGAATGTATCTTCGCTGGGCTGAGCGTCGTGGTTATAAGGCTGAGATATTGGATATTTCCCCCGGTGAGGAGGCAGGAATAAAAAGCGTGGTCATTGGGGTTGGCGGTGATTATGCCTGTGGCTACTTAAAATCGGAGCACGGCGTCCATCGCCTGGTTCGTCTTTCCCCCTTTGATGCTGACCATGCTCGCCATACCTCTTTTGTCTTGGTGGAGGTTATGCCTGAAGCTGAAGCCGATGTTGATGTCAACATAGAGCCTGATGAGCTGAAGGTTGATGTGTTCAGGTCTAGCGGACCGGGAGGACAGCATATGCAGAAGACAAGCAGTGCTGTCAGACTAACTCATCTCCCCACCGGCTTGGTGGTTACCTGTCAGAGTGAGCGTTCTCAGCACCAGAACAAAGAAACTGCTTTAAAAATCCTTCAGGCTCGCCTGCTCAAGCTACAGTTGGCTGAGAGAGCCGAGGAAAAAGCTAGGCTGAAGGGGAAGCGCATAATTGCTGGCTGGGGTAACCAGATTAGAAGTTATGTCCTCCATCCCTACAGGATGGTAAAGGACCACAGAACTAATTATCAAACCGGCGATACCGATGCTATACTGGATGGGGAACTGGACGGCTTTATAACCGCCTACCTCCGCTCTAATTTCAGTAGGGAGGGATAGCTATGATTAAGGGATATTGCCAGGACAACTACAAAAGAGCTGTCTTAAATGTGTTGGAAGCCTGGAGTGGTCAAGCTTACGTCCATGATGTGATAGAAGCTTTGATGAACGGACCTGACGAGTTCAGGCTTGACCTTACTTCAGAAGAAAAAGTATAGACTGGCCCTTGTGGAAATAACACATTTAAGCACGCTTACTGCGCTGCAGTAGAGCAATTGCGGAAAGAAGGCTATATTAAGCCTTATAAACCGTATAAAGATAAAATTTGGAGGCGGACGCAGAAACCTTATACCTACAGATTACTAATTAATCTTACAAGGAACTTTGCAACCTATCCCCCTGACCCCCTTCCCTTAATAAGGGAAGGGGGAGTGGAGTAAGAGAGGGGCTTCGCCCCTCTCTAAAATCTCTTCCCCCTCTCCTTGAGAAGGAGAGGGGGATTAAGGGGGTGAGGTTCGTAAATAATCTCCCTATAGGGGGTTTGAGGTAAGTTTAGGTAAAGAAGAATGATTAACAAGGCTGGTATATTAGCCCTAGTTGTTTGCTTATTCCTGAGTATACTGAGCCCCGTCTCGGTTCAAGCCCACAGCGGGCTTACCATCCTAGATAGCTCGGTTCAGGCGGAGTTCCCGTCTAAGCTTAGCTTCAATTTATCAGCCCAAAGCGATGTTAATATTACTGATATTCGCCTCCACTATACCGTTGACCGACTAAGCTTTGCCCAGGTAACCAGTGAGGTTTATATTGACTTTGTGCCCAGTCCTACTGTTGATGCTCAGTGGACCTGGGATATGAGGAAAACGGGTGGCTTACCCCCAGGGTCCAGTGTGTACTACTGGTGGGCAGTGGAGGATGCCGATGGTAGCCGGGTTGAAACAGCTCTGCTTCAACTTCAGTTTGATGACCTCCGTTATCCCTGGCACAGTTTAACCGAGGGTGAGGTAACTATATACTGGTATGAGGGTGATAACTCCTTTGCCCAGGAGATAATGGCAGCGGCTCAGCAAGCATTGGCTCGGCTGGCTGATGATACCGGTGCCTGTCTTGAGAGGCCGGCTAGGCTCTATATCTACGCCAGTGTCCAGGATGTACAGGGGGCTATGATTTACCCTCAGGAGTGGACGGGAGGGGTAGCCTTTACCAGATATGCTGCTATCGCTATTGGCATAGCTCCAGATAAGCTTGACTGGGGGAAGAGGGCAATTGCCCATGAGCTAACCCACCTGGTTATCCATCAGATGACCCTTAATCCCTACAGCGGGTTGCCTACTTGGCTTGATGAGGGTTTAGCCATGCATACCGAAGGGCTGATTGCTCCACAATTTATCGCTTATCTAAGTAAAGCAGTAGCTGAGAATAGTCTCATCTCGGTGCGTAGCTTATCAAGTCCCTTTTCAGCTTATGCTGGCGAGGCAACCCTTGCCTATGCCCAGAGTTGTAGCCTGGTTGAATTTCTTATTGCTAATTATGGACAGGGTAAAATGCTGGAGCTGTTGAATACCTTTAGACAGGGTAGTGGCTATGACGCTGCCTTACAAAAAGTTTATGGCTTTGATATGGATGGTCTGGATACTCTGTGGCGGGATTATATTACTGAGCAGTATCAGACACCAGAGGTGACGACAACCGTAGTGCATCCAGCACTAGTTGGAACATTAGCCGCGCTAACTGCTGCACTCCTCCTATGGTTAGCTCTGGTTGCTGAAAGTTGGGCATGGAGGCGAAGCTGGTGAAGAAATCATTTACTATCCATGATTTACCTATTTCTGAGCGACCCAGAGAGAGGTTGCAAAAATTCGGGGTAGAAGCCCTATCGGCTCAGGAGATTTTGGCTTTGATTCTAGGTCGTGGTATCGCCGGTGAGTCGGTGATGGTAACCGCCCAGAGACTATTATCTCAGTTCGGCAGTCTTAAACAAATCGCTACTGCTTCAGTAGAGGAGCTAGCTCAGGTGAAGGGAATTGGTGTGGCTAAAGCGTCTCAGATTAAGGCTGCTTTTGAGTTAGCTAACCGGCTGGAGGGCTATCCCGAGACTGGAGAAAAGCCAATAGTTAAGACCCCTGAACATGTGGCGAGCTTGCTGAGAGGCAGGTTAAAGGATAAAAAGAAGGAGCATTTTCTGGCGCTCCTGCTGGATACCAGAAACCAGTTAATAAAAGTCGCCGAGATTTCGGTTGGTAGCCTGGATACCAGCATCGTCCATCCCAGGGAGGCATTCAAAGAGGCAATCTCAGCCAGTGCTGCCTCGGTAATCTTTGTCCACAACCACCCCTCGGGCGACCCTGAAGCCTCGGAAGATGATATAAAGCTAACTAAAAGGTTAGCTGAAGCCGGAGAAATTGTCGGCATAGATGTCCTAGACCACATCATTATCGGCGATAAAAACTACCTGAGCCTGAAAAGACAAGGCCTGTTTTGAGATTATTCATCTACCCTATTGTTTAATATAGTCAAATGATTAAAAAAATCATATATATAATTCTTTCACTAGTATTAGCATGTAGCCTGCTGGTATTCTACTTGCCACGTGTTGCCTGCCAGCCGGTTCAGCAGGAAGCGCCTGCCACCGAAGCGGAAGTTCTTAACCTATACGGCATTGACCCCTATACCCTTGACCCCGCCGTCTCCAATGATATGACCTCCCACGAGTATATAATGCAGCTATTCAGTGGCTTGGTCTGCCTTGGTGATAACCTGGAGCCGGTGCCCGATATTGCCCAATCATGGCAGGTTAGCCATGATGGCATGACCTATACCTTTTATCTACGAAACGATGTTAGATTTCACGATGGCAGGGAGGTTAAAGCTGAGGATTTTAAGTATTCCTGGCAGCGTGCCTGCCACCCCGATACTCAGTCTCAGACAGTAGCCACCTATTTGGGTGATATTGTCGGGGTGAGGGAGGTATTAGCTGGTAAAGCTGAGGAAATTAGCGGCGTCAGGATTATTGATGATTACACCCTTCAGATAACTATAGATGCTCCCAAATCTTACTTCTTATCTAAGCTCACCTACCCCACCGCCTTTGTCGTGGATAGAGCCAATGCGGAATCGGTAGGGGAGTGGTGGCGCCAGCCGAATGGCACTGGTCCCTTCATGCTCAGGCAGTGGGATGAAAATAGCTTGCTCGTCCTGGAGAAGAATGACCTTTACTACGGCAAATTGGCTAAGGTCAATTTTGTTGTTTTTCAGTTGTGGGGTGGTGTGCCGATGAATATGTATGAGACTGGTAAGATTGATGTCACCAGTGTTAGTCTTAATTATATTGATAAGGTTACCGATGAAGCCGGCCCCTTTTATCACGATTTAGAGGTAGTCCCTGAGCTAAGCTTTTACTATATTGGCTTTAATCACCATAAACCACCCTTTGACGATGTCAACATTCGTCGTGCCTTTTCTCAGGCTGTAGATAAGGATAAACTAGCTTCCTTGGTATTTAGAGATATGGTGCAGTCGGCAGACGGCATCTTACCCCCGGGCATGCCTGGTTTCAATGATGATTTGTCAGGGCTGAAATATGATATAAATAGGGCAAAGGAGTTGATTGCCACCTCAAAATATG
This sequence comes from Dehalococcoidia bacterium, assembly GCA_030643695.1. Classification (GTDB taxonomy): domain Bacteria; phylum Chloroflexota; class Dehalococcoidia; order Dehalococcoidales; family DAOWKM01; genus DAOWKM01. Next base: position 5,559 of record DAOWKM010000087.1, read on the forward strand.
GCGATGTATCTAACCTGCCGCCTATCACCATTACTACTATGGGCTGGGGAGGCTTAATATCACAGGAGCTGGAGGCTATCATTCAAGAATGGCGAAACAACCTGGGGGTGGAGGTAAAGGTAAGGCAACTGGAACCGCAGAGGTTTCTTTATCACCTTAAGCAGGAGAAGGATGACATGTTTTATGTGGGTTGGATTGCTGATTACCCTCATCCACAGGATTTTTTGGATGTCTTATTCCATAGTGGTACCGATAGTAACTATGGTGAGTATAGCAATCCTGAGATAGATGCCCTGCTGGAGATGGCCAGTGTGGAACTGGATAATAAATTGAGCTTGGTGCTATATCAGCAAGCTGAACAAAGACTGGTTGACGACGCTGCTTGTTTACCTTTATGGTTCGGCAAGAATTATATTCTTACCAAGCCCTACATTAAGGGGTATAACCTGAGTCCCCTCGGTTTTCCTATGTTAAATAATGTCTCCGTTGAACCTCATTAGGCGGGGCACTTTAAATCTTATAACCAGAGATGCTAGGAGGTTAATTAAGGCATGGATTTAATTGAGCAATTAAACCACATTTTCTATCCCAGAGCCATTGCTGTTGTGGGTGCGTCAGATAACCCAAAGAAGGTAGGATTTATGTGTGTAAAGAGCCTCTTGGAGGCAGGGTTTAGTGGTAAGATTTATCCCGTAAATCTTGGCTTATCTGAGCTTTTCGGCTTGAAGGTATATCCCTCGGTTACAGCTATTCCGGGGGAGGTTGATTTGGCTATTATTGCTATCCCGGCTCAGCTAACTATACCTGTGGTTGAGGACTGTGTTGCCAAAGGGGTAAAAGGGACAATTATGCTTACTAGTGGCTTCAAGGAGCTCGGCACGCAGATTGGGCTGGAGCTACAAGACAGAATCAG
>DAOWKM010000055.1 GCA_030643695.1 Dehalococcoidia bacterium
ATTCTGGGCAAGGCAAAGGAGATTATTTACCAAAACCGCAGCATTGATATTGACCTGCATCATATCCCGATGGATGATGCCAAGACCTTTGACCTGCTGTCCTCAGGGGAAACTGCCGGCGTGTTTCAGCTGGAGGGAGCTGGCATGCGCCGCAACATCAAGGAGCTTAAACCAACCACCTTCAGCGATATTGCCGCTATGGTCGCCCTATATCGCCCTGGGCCAATGGAGCACATCCCTACCTTCATTAAAGCCAAGCATGGCATTGAGCCTATCCATTACCCTCACCCTGCCTTATCCAGCATCCTTGAGGAGACCTACGGGGTGATTGTGTATCAAGAACAGGTGCTGCTTATTGTGCAAGCCCTGGCTGGCTATAGTCTGGGGCAGGCTGACATCTTCCGCAAGGCAATGGGCAAGAAGATTCCTGAGGTTATGAAAAAGGAGAAGCGTAACTTTATTGCTGGAGCCAAGAAGAAGGGATTCCTGGCTGAGGTAGCTAATGAGGTCTTTGCCCTCATTGAGCCCTTCGCTGGCTATGCCTTCAATAAGGCTCATGCAGTAAGCTATGCCCTTATTGCCTATCACACTGCCTATCTCAAGGCAAACTACCCGGTAGAATACATTACTGCTTTTCTGATTACCAATGCCGGGCAATCGGAGAAGGTAGCCAGTGCTGTTGCCGAGTGTCGCCGCCTGGGCATCTCAGTGCTGCCGCCTGACATAAACCACAGTCAGGCTAGCTTCTCAATAGAAAAGGATAGCGACGGCAATGCCCCAACCATCCGCTTCGGGCTAACTGCCGTCAAGAATGTGGGGCCGGGGGCTATAGAGCCGATAATTGCTGAGCGCAATAAGGGAGGAGACTTCAAATCCATTGAAGACCTGTGCCATCGTTGCGACTTGCGCGGGGTAAACAAGCGGGTAATGGAAAGTCTGATTAAGGCTGGAGCCCTAGACTGTTTAGGCAGCCGTGGCGCTTTAGTCCACAACACTAATCGTATCCTATCTCTAGCTCAACGAGAGCAGCGTCTGCGGGAGACAGGGCAATCTACCATGTTTGACCTGTGGGGGGAGGCAATACCAGTCCCCACACCCAGCCTTGACCTACAAGCCACCGATATCTCAATCAAGGAGAAATTAGCCTGGGAGAGGGAGCTGATGGGGGTATACCTCTCCGAGCATCCCTTCAGCTCATTTGTCAGTAAGCTCGCTTCAGAAAACACCACTCTATGTGGTCAAATTGATGCCGAGCTGGCAGGTCAAACCGTGGTAGTTGCTGGAATGGTAGCCTCGGTTCGCCACCTGTTCACCAGAGACCAACGCCCCTTCGTTAGCGCCATTCTTGAAGACCTAGATGGCAGGATTGAGGTTGCCGTCTGGCCCAAGGTCTATAATGATACCAGAGACCTATGGCAAGAGGGGAATATACTACTGGTTGAGGGTAAGGTAAGGCTGAGGGATGACCAGGTGCAGCTAAACTGCGACTATGCTCGCCGCTACCAGCCACAAGCAGCCCGGGAAGAAACGGTTATTTCTCAACCCAGTGAGGCACCAGTAGTAACCGAGGAAACCACAACCAACACTACACCGGCTAGAAGTCGCCGACTGGTAATCAGCATCAGTCAGACCAGTGATGAGGATAGCGATGTAGCCTATCTCCACAAATTGATTAACACCATTAAACAATTCCCCGGACAGGATGAGGTTAGCTTCCGGGTTACTGATGGGGAAAAGGTCATTAACCTCAAACTGTCCAATATATGCACCAATTACTGCCCCGAACTCCATCAGCAACTGGTAGAGTTAGTGGGAGAGGATGGACTAAGGCTTGAAGCAAATGGCTAAATCGGTCAGACTACCTGCACCTTCACACTCTGTCCCCAAATTACTATCGCCCGCTCCCCAGCATCAAGGCTGAGAGATTATTTTAGTAACCTATCCCCCTGACCCCCTTCCCTATAATAAGGGAAGGGGGAGTATAGGTAAGAGGGAGGCTTCGCCCCCCTCTAAAATCTCTTCCCCATTGTCATTGCGAGGAGCTTTGCAACGAAGCAATCTCCAGAGACATCCCCCCACCGAGATTGCCACGCCTTCGGCTCGCAATGACCAAAAGGGGGTGAGGTTAATAAGAATTTCAGGCTAGAAACCCTTACCTCTTAGTGCTAGAATGTGTTTAAGGGGAAAATCCAAAATGCCTTCAAACGATAGCTTACAGGGACACCGAAAAAGACTACGGGAAAAGTTCATTAAGTCGGGGCTTAAGGGCTTTCACGACTATGAAATCATTGAATTACTCCTGACCCTGGGCTCATCCCGTAAGGACTGTAAACAGCAAGCGAAAGAAGCTATTAAAAGATTCAAAACCCTGAGGGGGATCCTGGAAGCTCCTCCTGAAGAGCTTCAGGAAATAGATGGAATTGGTCCCCATAGCGCCTTTGGCATCAAACTGGTGCAGGAAGTAGCTAGGGAGTTCCTCAAAGAGAAAATTATTGATAAGCCTGTTTATAAATCCTCCCAGGAGATTTTTGATTACCTCTATCACTCCATGCGCGACCTTAACAAAGAAGTATTCAAGGTTATCTATTTAAATACCCAGAACCAGATTATTGACACCGCCGACCTCTTTGAAGGGACAATAAATAGTGGTTCCATCTCCCCCAGAGAGGTTATAAAGAGTGCCCTTAAATATAATGCTGCCTCCCTGATTTTTGCCCATAACCACCCTTCGGGCAATCCTGAGCCCAGCCCGAGTGATAAGGAAGTAACCAAAGACCTGGTCTATGCCGGGAGTATTATGCGGATTAGGGTCTTAGACCACATTATCATCGGTAATAATAGATACTTCAGCTTCGCTGGTGAAGGACTGATTGAGGAATACGAGGATGATTTCCTAAACTTGAAAATAAAAGGGGTATCTGAGGCGAAACGAAAACTATACCGGGCCAAATTATTTGGAGGACTTACCTAAAGTTTTCGTCTTCTTATCCTGACCTTTTGATGTTATTTGCGTTATAATATGATGACCAATTGATAAAGGAGCGATTTAGTGAAAAGGCTTTTGGTTTTAGTGGCAGTGGTAACTAGCTTTATGTTAGCTGGCTGCATGGGAGAGGTTAGGACCTACACTGATTCAGGGCAGACCATAGACATTGGTGTTAACCAGGAATTTGTTATTGCCCTTGGTTCTAACCCTACCACCGGCTATAGCTGGCAGGAAAGCTATGATAAAAATATGGTTGAGCTGGTGGAAAAAACATATGAGCCGGGGAAGGAGGCTAAACAGGGTATAGTAGGTGCCGGTGGTGTTGAGTATTTCCGGCTCAAGACGCTGAAGACAGGTGAAACTGAGATAACCCTGGTCTATAAGCGACCGGGGGAAGAAGAAACTATAGCGCAGAAGGTATTCAAAGTTAACATAAAATAGTGCTTTACCGAATACTGGCTGAGGCTTCCAGATGAAGAAGCTCCCTCTTCATTCCTATTCCCCCACTGTAACCACCAAGTTTGCCCTCACTGGTTATTACCCGATGACAGGGGACGATAATAGGTAGAGGGTTTCTGCCTAGAGCCTGCCCTACCGCCCGCACCCCCCTCGGATTCCCAATCTGCTCAGCCACCCAGGCGTAGCTCCTGGTTTCGCCATAAGGGATGAGCCTGGTTATCCCCCATACTTGGCGCTGAAATGGGGTAGCTCGGGATAAGTCAAGCTTATCAGGAAAGGTTACCTTATGCCCGCTGAAGTAAACCTTGAGGCGTTCCACTAGGTCATCAAACCGGTGAGGAGACCAGGTAGCATAATCTAGGCTATCACCTAATAGCTGATGCGCTTCCTGAGCTGAGCGCTGGGGGAGGGTAACACTCATCAGTCCTATTGCCGAGCCCAATATTCCTACCCACCCCATATCAGTATTAAAAGTGATGTATTTTAGTTCCTCTCTCATAGTATTATTTTTAATCAGCCTGTTTCATTGTAGCCTAAGAAGTCAAGCGCTTTCACTCATTCACATGATTAGTGATACATTACCTCCCTCATCGTCATTGCGAGCCGAAGGCGTGGCAATCCCGGGGAGAGAAATTCCTGGAGATTGCTTCGCCACTCTGTGCCTCGCAATGACACAGTGGAGGATACCCCTAGCTTTACCTTATAGCTGAATTATGCTATAATAAATTCAATGGTTATCTTATCACCGTTAGAAATTACCTGCAATTCAGCCTCTTCCGTTAACGCTAAAAGCGGCTCTATTCTCACCACTTTCTTTTTGTCCCCAGCTACCATCAATGGGTAACAACTAGCTATGACACAGAATACTGAGTCAGTAAATAATGAGTATACCGCCGAGAACATACAGGTCCTGGGGGGACGAGAGGCAATACGCCGGCGACCGGGTATGTATATTGGCAGTACTGACCAGCGCGGACTGCACCATCTAGTCTACGAAATTGTCTACAACAGCATAGATGAAGCCATGGCTGGCTACTGCACCAAAATCACCGTTACCCTCCAGCAGGATAATGCTGTGAGGGTTGACGATAATGGGCGCGGCATTCCGATAGACATCCACCCCACCACTAATATATCAGCCCTAGAGACAGTAATGACTACCCTCCATGCTGGAGCGAAATTTGATGACCATACTTACCCGGTATCAGGCGGGTTACATGGGGTAGGGGCTTCAGTAGTAAATGCTTTATCCTCCTGGCTCAAGGTTAATGTCAGACGCAATGGCAGGCTGTATCAACAAGAATACAGGCAGGGCATTCCCCAGGAGGAGGTAGCTGAGATTGGTGAAGCCGATGGCACCGGCACTACCATCATCTTCCTTGCTGATGAGACGATGTTCGGTAAGGTCAACTACATTTTTAATACCCTGAGCGAGCGACTGCGAGAGATGGCCTACCTAAACAAGGGGCTGGAGATATGCCTCAAGGATGAAGGGAAAGGCCAGGAACTGACCTTCTACTTTGATGGCGGCATTATGAGCTTTGTTCGCCACCTTAACCGAAACCGGGCAGTGCGCCATCCCACACCTATTTATATCCCAAAAACGGTAAACGGCACCATAGTTGAGGTTGCCTTCCAGTATAATGATGGCTTCACCGAGTCCACCCTTAGTTTTGCTAACTGTGTAAATACTACGGATGGGGGCACTCACCTTACTGGCTTCCGCTCAGCACTAACCCGTGTTTTCAATGACTATGCCCATAAAAGCAAGTTTCTCAAGGAAGACGAGCCCAATCTCACCGGTGAGGATGTCAGAGAAGGGCTTACGGCTATTATTAGTGTCAAGCTCGCCGAACCCCAGTTTGAGGGACAGACCAAAGCCAAGCTAGGTAACCTTGAAGTCAAAAGTGCGGTGGAGAGCGCAGTCGGCGAGGGTCTATCCCTCTACTTTGAGGAGCACCCTGATGATGCTAAAAGAATCATAGAAAAGTGCCTTACTTCCGCCAAAGCCAGAGAAGCCGCCCGAAAGGCTCGTGATTTAATCATCAAAAGGAGCAGCCTGGATACCGCCACCCTGCCCGGGAAATTAGCTGATTGCTCCGAGAAAGAGCCATCCCGGAGTGAACTGTATCTGGTAGAGGGAGACTCAGCTGGTGGCTCAGCCAAGCAGGGACGAAATCGCCGCTTCCAAGCGATATTGCCACTGCGGGGCAAAATCCTGAATGTAGAAAAGGCACCGTCAGGTAAGATGCTGTCCCATGAAGAAATCCGTGCCATTATTACTGCCCTGGGAGCAGGAATAGACGATGAATTTGACCTATCCAAGCTCCGCTATCACCGGGTTATCCTGATGACTGACGCCGATGTTGATGGCTCCCACATCCGCACCCTGCTGCTTACCTTCTTCTTCCGACACATGGTGACGCTAATCAACAATGGAAACCTGTTCATTGCCCAACCACCCCTTTACCGTATTAAAACGAATAAGCTTCAGCACTGGGTCTACACTGAACAGGAAAAGGAAGAGGTAATGCGTGAACTAAAAGGGGGTAAAAAAGTAGAGATTCAGCGCTACAAGGGTCTGGGAGAGATGAGCGCTGAGCAACTGTGGGAGACCACTATGAACCCAACTACTCGCACCCTGCTTTCAGTAAGTGTAGATGACGCCGCCAAGGCTGACCGGATATTCCATATGTTAATGAGTGAAGAAGTCCTGCCCCGCAAAGCCTTTATCCAAGCCCACGCCAAGAGCGTCAGAAACCTTGATATTTAACGCCTTGCCCAAAAAGCGGAGAGTTGCTTCAAAAGTAAATATGGATTATTTCCAACGACCAAAACGTTTACTAGCATCCCCATATACTAAGACCTTATCACTGAACGTCTTAGCTAGTGGTATCTTTGTGAACAACAGTTCCATTACTTTTGGCTTTATCATATTGAAACGTACCTCTCGATAATGTGTGGGACTATCGTTTCTCATTTCAAGCTCACCTAGATTTTCCCCATTATACCGAAATAACACTTTTTGTTCTGGCATCTGACCGGCTGAAATTGCTCTAGAATTACAGACTTCTAGATTATCGCTGAATACCTGCACAACATCTTGATTGAGAAACACATGGAATATCTTATCATGTTTGACAGTCAAGTAATTCACTTCACCGCCATTAAACAGGGATTTATTCAAAAATGCACGTAATCTCCGTTTCTCCTGCAATTTGTCTGCCAATTCCCTCATAGGCTTACGAAGACGCTCTTTAGCAACAACCTTGTTGCGCTGATATGTTGCAAAGGCGGGTGGAAAGGCATTTATACATTCGGCAAGAAGGTCACCTATACCATTCATTGTACCAAAAGCATCATCTGACCAAAAACGCTCTAACCGATATAGAAATATTTGCCATTTCTTTTCGCCACTCTTTACAGAATGGGCATCACCTGATAAGTCAATAACGTCTTTCTTTGCGTGTGGGTCATTTTTATAATCACTAGATAGCCCAATTGACAAGGCAAATTCTAGAGCATCATCATATCCCCTTTGACGAATGTTACGGGCATCTTCACTTGAAAGAGCCCGTTTCTTTCGTGGTCTCATGGCATCTTCCAAATTAAGAGTTCATGCGAGTGCTTCACATGACTTCCGTTGTTGTCCCTTAGCCTATTTTCACCAATCCGTGTATCGCCTTGGCTGAATGTATATTGCCACGATGGTGCTATCATGTTGAAGCCCTTATACCAATCCCGGATGGTAGAGCAATCATTATAAGATAAAATGAAACCTCCCTTATGCTCCATTAGAAGGTCACGTAGCTTTTCGTGCTTAAAACCATTGTGATGAATCGGAAAATTTCTATGTGGGTACATGCCAATGAATGTAGTACTATCACCGCCCAGGTAGTACGGAGGGTCGCAATAAAGAAAGTCATTGGGATGTAGGGGAATTGACTTTTCGAAAGAAAGACATTCCATCTGCATGTTATCTGCTTTGAAGTCACGAACTTTCTGAATCATCTTTTGGTATCGTTTTTGCTTGAGATACACACTAGAAGGCCAACCCAAAAAGTGGGGGCCATATGATGTGTTGCTATTAAAGTAGTAATACGCTGCTAGGTCATAAGTATCAAGTTTTTCTGTTCCATTCCAGTGTTTCTTGAGACGTTCTTTGACTCGTTGGAATTCCTCTCTAGTGGGTTCAAATTGCAGAAGTCTTTCGTATAAGACTTCGGGGTTTTGTAGTTGCACCTGCCAATAGTTGACCAGAATATCGAAGATTTCATAACCGATAACAGGTAAGTCTAGCTCAATGGCACAAGCTACTTCAACAGAGCCACCGCCAAGAAAAGGTGAAACAATTCGAGTGATGTTATCCGGTATATGTTCGACGATTAAGCCAACGGCAAGTGTTTTCCCGCCTGCATACCTTAGCGGTGAACCAAGATAACGCTTATATTTCGTCTTTCCGCTCGGACTGGTCAGACTACGCAAAAAGTTAGTCTTGCACTCAGCAGAGGAAGTGGGGAACAAGGAATCTTGTCGTTCTGAAAAGTCAGTTGAGGATAACGTATGCGCGATAGCATGTGTGTCTGTGGCTGAACGAATAGTCCCAACCATTCCAATTGGTCTCATTTCGTTTTCCTTTTACCTGCTATCACTCGCTTTCCCTCTGTCTGTTCATATCTCTCTATTTCTTTGGGAAGGGACTCCGAGAGTATCATACCGGCAATATCAGCGAAGCTACGGTTCCAATACGGACTATTTCTCATTGCCCTTAGCTTTAGTATTTGTCCTTTTAGATCTGGATCACCAGTTGAGGCCTCATATGAAAAGGTTGCTCTTTCCCGCACCCTCGATCCCCTTTGCGGTGCATCATTTTGATTCATTCTACATCACTGCACATCGTTTTAATGTATTATATCACACACTCACATAGTTGTCAATAGGCACCCCAATGAACTAAACACTGTATTATAGAATATATAAACTATGCTCTTTGATATACCTATTTACTGGCTCAGGGACGAGGTGGCGAATGGATAGACCTTGGGCAACCCGGTTTCTGATTACTTTGGCACTGATATCTATCTCTGGCTTATCCATAACCATTACCTGCTGAGATAACCCCGGAATAATGGCTTCCAGCTTCTTCAGGCTAGGGGGCGGAAAGCCCGGCCTGGGAACAGCCACCAAACGGCACATCGTAATCAACCGGTCTGGCTCTTGCCACTGAGGGAGCTGAGCTAAATTATCCCAGCCCAAAATAAAAAATATCTCATCCTCAGGGCTAAGCTTAGCCCTTATTTCAGCGATAGTATCAACAGTATATGAGGGACCGGGGCGCTCTACCTCCATAGTAGACAGTTTGAAGTAGGGTTTATCAGTAATAGCCAGGTGCACCATCTCCACACGGTGCTCAGCCGACGAAATAGGGCTATCTTGCTTTAGCCACGGCTGACCAGCCGGCACAAAAACAACTATAGTCAAATCTAATCTGGCTCTTACCTCCTCAGCCACAATAAGATGCCCATTGTGGACAGGGTCAAATGTTCCCCCCAGCACACCTATATTCATTTTACTACCACTCCCATTCTAAATCCCCACAACGAACCTTATCACCCGCCTTAACCCCAGCCTTCCCCAGGGCTTTGCTGACCCCTAATCTAGCGAATTGCCTCCTGAGCTGCCACTGCACCGCGGTACCGGTCACATCTGTCCTAGTTACCAGGCGCTCCAGTCCAGGCGCTACCACAACAAAGGTATCCCCCTCCCGATGC
>DAOWKM010000046.1 GCA_030643695.1 Dehalococcoidia bacterium
AGTTGGCATAGAGCGGTTCTGTGAGCTAGTTCGGCAAAACCTTAGGGACTTTACCTTCGAGGATAAGAGGCTGGCACTAGAGGCACTTCGGTTGGAGGTATGGGTTGATGGAGATACTCTCAGAGTGCTCGGCTCCATACCAGTAATCGAGGGGGATATTGCATGCACTCGACGCTGGTAGGAGCGATGAACCCCTGCCCTTGTGGCTACTACGGCGACCCCTTCCGACAATGCACCTGCCCTCCCAGTCTGGTTTCACGGTATCAGAAGCGCATCAGCGGATCCTTCATTGACCGGGTTGATATATTCATTGAGGTGCCCCATATTGACTATGAAAAATTAGCTGATGACCGGTTAGGGGAGACATCAGACAGGGTTCAAGCCAGGGTTAACGCCGCCCGTTCCCGACAACTTAACCGCTTCCAGGGAACGAAACTGACTTGCAATGCTGAAATGACGCCAACCGAGGTAAGAGAGTTTTGTCAGGTAGAAGAATCAGCCCAGAGCCTGCTCAAGGCAGCTATGAAACAGCTCTACCTTTCCGCTCGAGCCTTCCATCGCATACTCAAACTGGCTCGCACTATCGCCGATTTAGAAAATGGTGATATAATTAAAGCCCAACATGTGGCTGAGGCCGTCCAGTATCGACCAAGAAGCCTGCTGACCTGACTAACGAAGGCAGAATAAGCTCAAAAGGAGGTATCAACCTTGCTCTCAGGAGAATGGCTAGGTTTTGTAGCCGGAGCACTGGTAACATCTAGTCTTGTTCCCCAGCTCCTGCGTGTGGTCAAACTCAAGAGTGCCCATGAGATAAGCATACTGTTTACCATCCTGTTATTGACGGGCATCATCATTTGGTTGGCTTACGGGATTTTTTTACGGCTCACTCCCATCATCCTCTGGAATGCGATTGGAGCAGTTCTTGTTGCTGGGCTTCTATATGCCAAACTAAAGTATGGGAGATAGGATAAACTTGGAGGATTGAAAAATGACACTTTCTAATTTGAATAAAAGCTTTATGAAGCCAATTCTTATCATTACTCTGCTGGTGGTGATGGCCGGGGCAGCTACTGGGTGCGAAGACTTTGGGCTGACTCCTTCACCACAGCCTCCAGAGGAGAAAACGGAAGAGAAAACGCCCCCCACAGTTGTCAGAACTGAGGATAGAGCAATCCTAGCCGTCTATGAGCATCTTCTGAGTCAAGCTGAAAGCTACCAGGCGAAGGTATACCTTGCCGACTTCTATTCCGCCAGTGATAACTGGAATGCCAAGTCAGAGCTTCTCAAAGACGGAACCAGTATATGGCATATCGTCGTTGAGATGACAGGCACTGAGGCCGGGGAGGAGAGACCCTATTGGCAACAGGCCAGCTGGCTCATACTTCCCGATGGCAAGGTGATACCCTCTAATCGCTTTGAGGCTAACGCCCTTAGAATTGAGGCTGACCTGCAACAGCTAAGCCTACAGCCTGGCACAACCAAACCAAGTGAACCCGAAGAGGAATAAAGAGTGCCGATAGAGGTTCGTCTCTTAAAATCTTATCCCCACAGCCAGAAGCCACCACCTATGCCAAGCATAACCAAGCCAATAGCAATAGCTATCCAGCCTCCTATCTTTAACGCCCCCGGCTCAGGGCGCTCCGGTGAACGCTCCAGATATTCCCTGACATCAGTGCGACTGGACAAAGAGTTATAGTAGCCCTTCTCCTCCCTCTTGCCCCAGATAATTGCCACTAGACCAAGAAGGATAAACAAACCACCCATACCCACCACTATAAGCCAATTTCCGCCCGACATATTCCATCCCCACATACAGGAGCCTATCTAATTATAAACTATATTTATTTAATCTCAACCGTAGCCCCGGCCGATTCCAGTTTCTGTTTCATCGCCGCCGCCTCGTCCTTATTAACCCCTTCCCTCACTGGCTTAGGAGCACTCTCCACCAAGTCCTTAGACTCCTTCAGCCCTAAACTGGTCAACTCCCGCACCGCTTTAATCACATTAATCTTATTAGCCCCCATATCCTTAAGAATCACAGTAAACTCCGTCTTCTCCTCTTCAGCCGCCGGCGCTGCGGCTTCAGTTGGTGCTGTTGCGGTGGCAGCGGTTACCACCGGAGCGGCAGCGCTAACCCCAAACTCAGTCTCCAGCGCTTTTATTAACTCTGCCAGCTCAAGCACTGTCATATTTTTTATGGCAGCCATTATCGTGTCAATAGCTGTTGGCTTGTCCTCTTTTACCGCTGCTTTAGCCTCCTTAGGCTTTTTCGCTGCTTGCTTTGCCGCTGGCTGCTGTTTGCCCTTGGCTACTTCATTTTCTGACATTCTATTCTCCCTCCAGTTGTTTAACTCTAGCTTGTAGCGCTCCCATAATCCCCCTTATGGGGGTTACCAGACAATTAACCAAAGCCCTGGCGGGGCTTTGCATCCCACCCAGAACCTTAGCCAGTAATACCTCCCTTGATGGCAATGTAGACAGGGTGGTCACATCCTCCGAGGTAAGTAATCTACCACCTAAAAAGCCCCCCTTAATATCTAGGCTTGCTTTTGAGGTGCGAATGTAGTCAGCCAAAACTCTAGCTGGTTCAGTGATATCACCATAGCCAAAAGCAATAGCCACCGGGCCGTCAAAGGAGTTGACCAGATTATCCTTGCCTGCCCTTTCAGCGGCAAGCCGAGCCAGAGTGTTCTTCACCACCCTATACTCAATCCCTGACTCCCTCAATCTACGACGCAAAATAGTTATCTCGGAGGTTGATATTCCTCTATAGTCAGTTAAAATACCAATGCTACACCCAGAAAAATCCTGTTGTAACCGGTCAATAATTTCTACCTTCTTTTCTCTAGACATTCCCCGTTACTCCCCAAAAACCTGCTTAAAAAATAAGTCCTTGCGCCTACCACACAAGGACCTCACCAAATCCTATTTGCTTAAAGCCCTTTTCCTCGGCAGGCAACTAATTTAAGCCTTAATCGGCACCTACTGTCTCAGGATAACAGCAAAGAAATTGCCAATTCGTTAATCAGCTTTTTGAAATTCGTAAGAAATTCTATCGTCAGGCAGTTTTACCGGGACTACTTTCAGCCTCATCCCTATCTGGATATCATTCTCCTTAATGTCCTTGCTTAGGCGGCCAAAGGTTCTAATATCTCTAAAATCAACTATAGCTAGTGTGTATGGGGTGTCATCTTCAAATCCACTTGGTCCATAGTTTACCACAGTATAAGTATTCAGCCTACCGCTCCCCTTAATTTCAATCCAGTCTACATCACTAAGCAAGCACTTGGGGCAATCCACCTTGGGGGGAAAGTATTTAGTTCCGCACTTCCGGCACCTGGTTGCCATTACCTTCCCCTGTTCCAGATATGTTACAAAATCAGCTGCTTTCGCCTCTGCTGTAAAGCTAACCCTGCCAAAATTCTCAAGTCCCATTTGACCTACCTTCTTAAAATAGTTACATTACCATATTGCCCGATGCCACCTATATTGTGAACCAAGCCTATCCTGGCATCCTTAACCTGAGCCTCACTAGCCTCCCCCCTGAGCTGCCTTACTATGGTTCTAATCTGTGAGCCCCCGGTAGCACCAATAGGGTGACCTTTGGACAATAGCCCTCCATCAACATTTACCGGTATCTTTCCCCCGATATATGTCTGCTCTTCATCTATCAACCTAGCCCCCTCCCCGAATTCGGCAAAGCCTAGGTCCTCATAAGCCATAATCTCAGATATAGTAAAACAGTCATGGACTTCAGCTACATCAATATCCTCTGGTCCTAGGCCAGCCATTCCATACGCCTGTTTAGCTGCTTCCACAGCACAACTCAGGTTGGTAAGCGATTTCCTTCCTGCCATCGTCATAGTATCCGTTGCTGCCCCCACCCCGGCAATCCAAATAGGGATTTTGGCTACTCTGGTGGCTATATCCTCACTGGCTACGATAATACAAGAAGAGCCATCGGCATTAGCACAGCAATCAAACAATTTCAAGGGACTGGTTATGACCTGTGAACCTAAAACATCCTCTACACTCAGTTCTTTCCGATAATAAGCCTTAGGATTTGAAATACCATAGTGGGCACTTTTAACTCGCACCTTCGCCAATTGCTCCTCGGTAGTCCCGTACTTAGCCATATGAGCTCGAGCATACATAGCATAACCGGCAGGCATGGTTATCCCCAGAGGTGAATCCCATATTATATCGCCTCCCCTACCCATCCTCTCGGCAGCCTCACGAGAGGTCAGCTCTGACATCTTCTGAAAGCCTATCACCGCTACTACCTTATGAAGTCCGGCTTTTATTAATGACCAAGCCACCCTTAATCCTGTGCTGCTTGAGGAACACACACTCTCAACATAAAAAGTCGGCTTTGGGGTTAACTCCAAGTATTCTGATATTAAGCCTGAGGGTGTTCGCTGCTTATCGTATTCTGGTGCCGAGCCAATTATGGAGGCGTCTATATTATCCTTGGTAATATCCAGACCCTCCATTGCCTCCTGGAAGGCTTCAAAACACAGCTCCCTCACTGATACGCCGCACTTACGAGAAAATACACTCTGACCCGTCCCTATAACAGCCACATCTCCCATAAAGTATCCTCCTTTCTCCAAGACTATTCCCCAGCAAGGCTAAGCAGAGGTTAACGCCAGGGTTGGTCTGAGGTCAAGTTTTATCCCTGGCCCCATAGTAGTAGTTAGCGAGGCAGTCCTAACATACCGACCCTTAGCACCACTGGGTTTGGCTTTCATCACCGCTTCAATCATCACGGTCAGGTTACCCATCAATTTATCATCTTCAAAACTTGTCTTACCCAGAGGGACATGAATGATAGCCGTCCTGTCCAGCTTAAACTCCACCCGACCCTTACGGGCATCGTCTATCGCCCGGGGTAAGTCAGCTGCTGATACCACTGTTCCTGATTTGGGATTGGGCATCAATCCTCGCCTCCCCAAAATCTTCCCCAGCTTGCCCATCTTGCCCATTATATCAGGGGTAGCAATAGCTGTGTCAAACTCCAACCAGCCATCCTCAATCTTCTTAACCAACTCATCACTGCCAACAAAATCCGCCCCAGCTGCCTTAGCAATGCTTTCCGCTTCACCCTGGGCAAAAACTAAAATACGCACCTTTTTCCCCAGTCCGTGGGGTAGTAGGGCAACACCACGCACCTGCTGACTGGCATTACGAGGGTCAACACCCATCCGGAGGTGGAGTTCAACAGTCTCGTCAAATTGGGCATGAGCCATCCTCTTCGCCAGCTCAATAGCCTCTTGGGGGGGATAAGTCTTTGTCCTGTCCAGCAGTTTAACTGCCTGTTGATAATTTTTACCGTGCCTTGCCATTTCTACTCAATCTCAATCCCCATACTTCGGGCGGTGCCTTCAATAATTCGCTCTGCCCCTTCAATACTGGTAGCACTCAGGTCCTTAGCCTTAAACTGAGCTATTTCACGAAGTTTATCTCGGGATAACTTGCCCACCACTTCGTGACCAGAGGTGCTAGCTCCCTTCTCTATTCCTAGTGCCTTCTTCAGTAAATCAGTAGTTGGTGGTGTCTTGGTGATAAAAGTAAACGACCTATCCTCAAAGACAGTTATTTCGACGGGAATAATAGACCCAGCTTGAGTAGAAGTACGCTCATTATACTCCTTACAAAAAGCCATAATATTAATCCCATGCTGACCTAAAGCCGGGCCTACCGGGGGTGCTGGATTTGCCTTGCCGGCTGGAATCTGTAATTTAATTATGGACTTAATCTTTTTCGCCAACCTATCTCCTGACCAGAAGAGCTAAAAGCTCATAGCTTCTCTACCTGTAAGAAGTCAAGCTCCACGGGTGTCTCCCGCCCAAAAAGGGATAAAAGCACCTTCACTTTACCCTTTCCCTCACTTATATCATCTACTATTCCCATGAAATCAATAAAGGGGCCATCAATCACCCGCACACTTTGCCCCCTCCGAAAGCCAACCTTAACCTTCGGTGCTTCGGCCACCATTTGTTTCAAAATTCGACTAACCTCCTCCTCCTGCAATGGAACAGGCTTACTCCCGCTACCAACAAAACCAGTAACACCGGGAGTATTACGCACTATACTCCAGCTCTGGTCGCTCATCCTCATCTGGATAAGGATGTAGCCGGGTAATATCTTCTTAGTTACCGTATATCTCTGTCCATTTTTCACCTCAATCTCATCCTCAGTAGGTATAACTACCTGAAAGATTTCACCCTGGGAATCCATGGACTTAATACGCTGCTCTAAATTCTTCCTAACTCGCTCTTCATACCCTGAATAGGTATGAACTACAAACCAATATTTTTGGTTCTCCTCCACAAACAACCCCCTCAGATAAAAGATTTTGGGAAAGGCACAAAGCCTCTATCCACCTAACAAAAGCCTGTTGACAAACTGAGCAAAGCCATAATCAATAGCTCCCAGAACTAGACCAGCAGCAATAGCAATAATCAGCACTATAGCTGTTAAATAGGCAGCCTCTCTCTTGGTGAGCCAAACTACCTTCTTTAACTCGGCTATTGTCTCACCAATAACTCTGAATCTGCTTCGCTTAGGAACAACTGTATGATGTGTCACCAAAGGAACCCCACACACCTTTTAATAACGCTATTTTACCTCTCTATGGAGCCTATAAGCGCGGCACCGAGGGCAATATTTTCTAAGCTCTAACCGTTGGGGGTCATTCCTTCTGTTCTTAGTAGTAGTATATGTTCTTTCTCTACACTCGCTACAGGCAAGATGAATGATAACCCTGGCTTCAGTTTTTCTTGCCATATCTACTCTATAATACGGCTAACGGTGCCAGCGCCTACCGTTTTACCCCCCTCCCTAATAGCAAAACGCAAACCCTTCTCCAGGGCTACAGGATAGATAAGCTTTATCTTCACCGTTATATTATCACCGGGCATAACCATCTCCACCCCTTCGGGCAACTCAACAGTTCCGGTAACATCTGTAGTCCTGATATAAAACTGAGGCTTATATCCAGTAAAGAAGGGAGTATGCCTGCCCCCCTCCTCCTTACTTAAAACATACACCTCAGCGTCAGCTTCGGTATGGGGTTTAATCGAGCCAGGCACCGCCAACACCTGACCCCGCTCTATCTCATCACGCTCCACACCCCTAAGCAGCACACCAACCGCATCCCCCGGCTCAGCGTAATCCAAGGTCTTATGAAACATCTCCAGGCTAGTAGCCACTACCTTGTGGGGTTCGTGATGCAAGCCAACAATCTCAACCTCATCCCCGGGTTTAATCACACCCCGCTCAACCCTTCCTGTGGGCACTGTGCCCCTGCCCTTGATGCTGAAAACATCTTCCACTGACATCAAAAAGGGCTGGTCTTTAGCCCGCACCGGGATAGGAATGTAGCTATCTATAGCGTCCAGCAGCTTCCAAACGCCGCCGCACCACTGGCACTCCCGCTTACCACAGCCACACTCACCAGCCTTAAGAGCACTTACCCTTACTACTGGTACCTCATTACCCGGAAAGCCATACTTAGTAAGTAGCTCTCTCAGCTCCATTTCCACTAGCTCAAGGAGTTCCTCATCCTCCATCAAATCCACCTTGTTAAGGCAAACTACAATAGCTGGAACCTCCACCTGACGAGCTAATAAGATATGCTCTCGAGTCTGAGGCATAGGACCATCGGGGGCGCTTACCACCAGTACTGCTCCATCCATCTGGGCAGCCCCGGTTATCATATTCTTAATAAAGTCAGCATGTCCCGGACAATCAATATGAGCATAGTGCCGTTTCTCTGTTTCATACTCAATATGAGCGATAGCAATAGTTAATCCTCGAGCCTTCTCTTCAGGTGCATTATCAATACTATCAAACGAGCGAAATCCAGTAGGATTAATCGTTGATAGCACCTTTGTCATCGCTGAGGTCAATGTTGTTTTGCCGTGGTCAACGTGACCAATAGTGCCCACATTTACGTGTGGCTTAACCCGCTCAAATTTCCTTTTAGCCATTTAAAACCTCCCTTTATCCTGAGCCCACAACCAGATTCGAACTGGTGACCCCGTTCTTACCAAGAACGTGCTCTTCCAGCTGAGCTATGTGGGCGTTAGTCCTATTATACAGATTTTTATTATCCAATGTCCAGCCTAACCCCCGTCATATTCAACCTATATAGTGGAGGGGGCAGGATTCGAACCTGCGTAGCCCTTCCGGGCGGCAATTTTACAGACTGCTCCGATTATC
>DAOWKM010000097.1 GCA_030643695.1 Dehalococcoidia bacterium
AAAGAAGAGTCAAAGAGAGGCGAAGCCTCTCTTATATAAATAATTTCCCCCTCCCTTGGAAAGGGAGGGGGATAAAGGGGGAGGGTTACCTAGATAAAAACTTGTGTTATTCTTGAGATTGCTTCGTCGCTAATGCTCCTCGCAATGACAGGGAGAGAGAAAGGTGCCTCGCAATGACATAAGACTAGCTTAAAAGAGAGTTACCTAATAAAAAGCTAAAGGAGATGGGGTTGGGTAATCTTAAGGTTAATTGCTATTCAGGTCATACCTATGCCGAACAACCAAGGTCTTTTGAGTGGGATGGCATAGAATATGAGATTAAGGAAATAGAAAAAGCCTGGCAGGAGCCGGGGGAGAGGCACTTTCAGGTCAGAACCAAGGATAACAAATTGTTCCAGCTATGCTATAATGAGACCCAGAAGCAGTGGTCGCTAATTGAGCTAGTTTGTTAAGGGTAGCACATGGTGAAATCCAAAATTCAAAGCACGAAACTCTAAATAATATCAAACAACCAAAATCCAAAGGAGCTAAACCTTTTGAATTTGAAATTTGGAGATTTGAATTTGTTTAAGATTTAGAAATTAGAGCTTAGGATTTCACAAAAGAAGGGGGTGAGGTAGAATAATGATAAAGGACATTCTTAAAATACTGGAGAATGATGCCCGAACTACCACCAAGCAAATATCAGCCATAACTGGCACCTCTAGCATTGAGGTAGCCAAGCTCATTAAGCAAGCCGAAAAAGACCGAACCATCCTGAAATACAAGACGGTAATCAACTGGGATAAGGTAGGGAATGAGCAGGTATGGGCGTTAATAGAGGTTAAGGTTACTCCCCAGAAAGATGTTGGCTTTGATTCTATAGCCGAACGCATCTACCGCTTCCCTCAGGCTCGCACCGTCTATCTAATCTCAGGAACCTATGACCTGCTGGTTATGGCAGTAGGCAAAACCGAGCACGAGGTAGCTGATTTTGTGTCTCAAAAACTCTCTCATATTGAAGGAGTAAACGAGACGATTACCCACTTCGTGCTTAAGCGATATAAAGAGGACGGTGAGATTATAGGGGGAGAGGAAGAGGTTAAACGACAGCCAGTAATACTCTAGGCAAACCTTTTTAAGGAGATTTTTATGTCAACAAGCCCTCGCGGTCAGCATAAAAAATATCATAGCCCTGCTTCACAAAGGGTAAATCAACTATCCCCTTCAGGGATAAGAAAGTTCTTTGATTTACTGGCTTCTATGGATGGGGTGGTCTCACTAGGAGTTGGTGAGCCTGATTTTGCTACTCCGTGGCATATTCGTGAAGCAGCTATCCAATCGCTGGAAAAAGGCTACACGATGTATACCTCAAATCTAGGCATGCCTGAGTTGCGTCAGGAACTATCACGACACCTAAAGAATGACTATAACCTGGAGTATGACCCTGATAGTGAGCTTCTGATTACTGTCGGGGTTAGTGAGGCATTAGACCTGGCAATGAGAGCTATCCTTAACCCCGGGGATGAAGTCATTATGCCCGACCCCTGTTATGTTTCCTATAACCCCTGCGTTACCCTGGCGGGAGGCATACCGGTTATGGCACCAACCAATCAGGAAAATAATTTTGAGCTCAGCGCCACCGATATTGAGGCAAGGGTTACCGGTAGGACTAAGGCCATTCTTATTGGTTATCCGGCTAACCCTACCGGAGCGGTGATGCCCAGAAACAAACTGGAACAAATAGCCAAGGTAGCCCAGCGTCATCAGCTACTGGTAATCTCTGATGAGATTTATGCCAAGTTAGTTTATGGTGTGGAGCATACCTGCCTGGCTACATTGCCTGAGATGAAGGAGAGCACCATTTTTCTGGGTGGGTTCTCCAAGGCTTATGCTATGACGGGATGGCGTATCGGCTACGCCGCAGCTAACAGAGAGATTATTGCCGCTATGACCAAGATTCATCAATATACTATGCTATGTGCCCCGATAATGGGACAGGTGGCTGCTGTTGAGGCACTAAAATCAGGCGAAGATAGCAGCGCTGAGATGATTGAGGAATACAACCGACGGCGTCTGGTGATAGTCAAGGGATTAAATGATATTGGCCTGCCCTGCTTTGAGCCCCATGGGGCATTCTATGCCTTCCCATCAATAAAGAGCACCGGCATGACTTCAGAGGAATTTGCGGAAAGGCTCTTAATTGATGAAAAGGTGGCAGCAGTCCCCGGCTCAGCCTTCGGGCAGTGTGGCGAGGGGTATATCCGCTGTTGCTATGCCACCTCATTAGCTGATATTGGGGAAGCACTATCCAGAATGAAACGGTTTGTGGATAAACACAAGAAGATTTAGTTAGATTATTTATTAACCCTATCCCCTTTATCCCCTTCCCCTTAATAAGGGGAAGGGGAAGATAATTTTTAGAGGGGCTTCGCCCCTCTTGGACTCCCTGTAACTGTGATATAGTAGAGACGAGATAATCCAAAGGAGGCTTAACAAAATGGCTCGAAAGAAACGACCTGGGGAGGAACTTATGGATAAAAAACTCACAGACCAACGTTACAATAACCCTCAAGATCCACGAATATACAAGCAGATACTCAAGAAAGGCCATCGCAGATTGGGAGGTTTATAAACTCTATGTTAAGAGTAATAGGTTTTAGCGTTTTCATCCTAGCAGGAATATTAGGATTAGCATATTTTATGTTTGGCATCTTATCTATTGGGTTCTGGATAGCTGTGGTTATCTGTGCACTATTAACATGGTGGGCTTATTCAAGATATAGAAAATTATATACCATTGTAGAGTGTTCAAATTGCCACCGTAGAATGACTTATAAACAATTTAGGGATGCAGGTGGATGTCCGAAGTGTGGGACAGACCTGTATATTCGCTCTAGTAAGCAAATCTAAACTCACAAACGAAAATAGGGGGTTAAATAAAATGCCTAATCCAAAAAGGTCGCGGATGGAGGAAGAATTCATAAAGAGCGGTGGCGGTAATATACACCGTAAGAATCCTATGAGTGCAGACGAGCAAAAGAGGATTCATAAGAAAATCAGTCGTAAATTAAGAGGGAAAGCATAGAGCTTTTTGGCGGGCTCTTGGAAGCTATAGAGGAGAGTTATAAGAGGGGGCGAAAGCCCCTCTTTCTATTTCTCCCCCCTCTCCTTTGAAGGAGAGGGGGATAAAGGGGGTGAGGTAGGTAAAAAACTAAAGAAGCCCCATCTTTTGCTTGACTTCTCTGAGGGTCTCTCTAGCAATAACCCTGGCTCGCTCAGCGCCATCAGCGAGAACCTCAGCCACATATTGGGGCTTAGTAGCTAAAACTGCCCGTCGTTCTCGGAAAGGTCCAAGGGTAGAATTAATTTCTTCAGCCAGAAGTGTCTTGCAATCAACACAGCCAATATTAGCTGAGCGGCACTGCTCAGCTATGCTATCTGATTGAAGCGGATTAAAATACCTCTGAAGCTGATAAATATTGCATATCTCCGGGTGCCCAGGGTCATCCCGGTAGCGGCGAGCCGGGTCGGTAACCGCTGTCATTACCCGCTCTATTGTCTCCTGTGGTGAGAGGGCTAGTTCAATATCATTGCCCAGTTGCTTGCTCATCTTCTCCTTGCCATCTAACCCCAATACTAACGGAAATGAGGTAAGCTTAGCCTCAGGCTCAGGAAAGGTTTGACCAAACAGATTATTAAAACGGCGGGCGATCTCCCTAGCTAACTCCAGATGAGGTAGCTGGTCTTCACCCACCGGCACAACCTCACCCTTATACAGCACAATATCAGCCGTCATCAGGACGGGATAACCCACCAGTCCATAATTCACATTGTGAGGCTGAAGCTTTACCTTCTCCTTAAAGGTAGGCACTCGCAGCAGCCAGCTCAAGGGAGTAACCATACTAAGCAGGGTATGTAATTCCATAACCTCAGGGACACGAGACTGAACAAAGAGAATGCTTTTCCTGGGGTCAAGACCAGCCGCCAGCCAGTCAAGCATCATGTCATAGATATTCTTTTGTAGCGAACCGGTGTCCTCCAGCGAGGTCAGGGCATGAACATCAACTATACAATAGATACAAGCATACTCGTCCTGGAGGTTCACATAATTCTGTATAGCCCCAAGATAGTTTCCTAGGTGCTGCCTGCCTGTAGGCCGAGACCCAGAAAAAACACGACGCTTCATTTAAAGCTCCTCAATGAAAATTATAATAACTCCCCTCACATCTTCTCTGGTGCTGTCATCCCCATAAGGTGGAGAGTTCTAGCCAGAACCAGCTTGGCTGCCGCCACTAGCTTGAGACGGGCTTTGGTTAATATCTCATCATCCCGAGAAACGACACGGCACTGGGTGTAGAAGCTATGAAATATAGTTGCCAAATCCTGAGCATAATAGGCAAGATGGTGAGGCTCCAGAGTATAGGCTACTACCTCAACTATCTCAGGTAAAAGTAGCATCTTCCTTATTAAAGTCAGCTCGGGCTCAGTAACAAGCAAAGAAACATCCCCATCCCCGTAGTCAATTCCCCTTTGCTGAGCCAAACGAAGGATACTGGCAATACGAGCATGGGCATATTGAACATAGTAAACAGGATTATCTACCGATTGTTTTTTGGCTAACTCCAAGTCAAAGTCCATTTGACTATCAGCCGAGCGGGATAGAAAGAAAAAGCGGCAGGCATCAGCCCCAACCTCCCCGACTACTTCATGCAAGGTAATGATGTCACCACTGCGTTTAGAGATACGAACCAACTCATCACCGCGACGCAGGGTAACCAGCTGAGAAATTATCACCTTCAGCCGCTCCGGGGCAATACCAAGGGCACCAACAACTGCTTTCATTCGAGATATATGACCCTGGTGGTCAGCCCCCCAAATATTAATTACCTTATCAAACTTGCGCTCTAAAAACTTATTGTAGTGATAAGCAATATCGGAGGCAAAATAGGTGGGTGAACCGTCGCCACGCACCACTACGTTGTCCTTATCCTCACCCAGAGCCGTAGATACGAACCAGGTAGCCCCCTCTTTTTCAGCAATATAGCCTCCCTGACGCAGGAGCGACATCACCGTCTGGTATTGTCCATTGTCATAAAGGCTCTGCTCACTGAACCAGACATCAAAACTCACTCCTAATAACTCAAGGTCACTCTTAATTAGCCTTACCATCTTCTCCAAAGCGAGCCGCCCTAATTGTGACACTGCCTCTGGCTGGGGCAGAGTAAGAAACTTGTCTCC
>DAOWKM010000062.1 GCA_030643695.1 Dehalococcoidia bacterium
CCAATAAGGACCTCAGGACAGACAAGGTTTACATAGAACATCTCTCCCACCCTGCCCTGGAAGAGCAGGACTCGGTCAAAATAAGCCTGGAAGAGGAGGAAGCCAGCCAGTCCTGCCGAGACCATAGCGTAGCCTTTGGTTAGGGCTTTGGTGGTATTGCCGGTAGCATCAAGATGGTCAGTAACTCGCCTTATCTCAGAACCAGCGCCAGTAAACTCATTGATGCCATTAGCATTATCGGTTATTGGGCCAAAAGTATCTTCAGCCAGAATAAAGGGGCAGGTCATTAGCATGCCCATAGTGGCTATCGCTGTGCCATAGGCACCACTTATCCACCAGGGAACATCTAACCCGGCAATTGTGCCAAATGAGTAGGAAAGCCCGAGAGCAGCACAAATAATCACCGCTGTGGGCATGACCGTTTCAAAGCCCACCGACAGCCCGGTAACGAATGTGGTTGCTGGACCGGTGCGGCAAGCCTCGGCAATCCTTCTTGTCGGACCAAACCTAGACTCGGTGTAATATTGAGTAATATAGACTACAAGCACACTGGCTACTATACCAATAATGCCAGCTCCCATAAGCCATAGCCAGCCTTCAGGGCACATCTGACTGAACATCACTTTGCAGGTGAAAAACATGGCTATGACACACAGAGCCAGGGCTAGATAATAGCCACGGTTGAGAGCAGTCATCGGGTTCTCTTCCTTGCCACGGCTGTGCACAGCTAATATCCCGAATATACTAGAAATAATACCAAAGGCACGAATAATGAGCGGGAAAAGTACCCAACCCACAGCAATGGCGGGAGGGAATCCTGCCTTTAGTGAGATTACATATAAGGTTACACCTATTATCATAGCCCCGATGTTCTCGGCTGCCGTGGATTCAAAGAGGTCAGCACCACGACCAGCGCAGTCACCAACATTATCACCAACCAGGTCAGCGATTACGGCGGCATTGCGAGGGTCATCCTCGGGAATTCCAGCCTCAACCTTGCCGGCAAGGTCTGCTCCCATATCAGCCGCCTTAGTATAAATACCACCGCCCAGCTGAGCGAAGAGGGCAACCATACTAGCCCCAAAGCCAAAACCAACAATGAGGTGAGGAGCAATCCCAGGCTGGCTAGCCCCTCCAAAGGCAAAGAATATTGCGGTTACCCCCAGCAGGCTCAAAGCAACGATAAAAAAACCGGAAACGGCTCCACCGCGTAGGGCTATTCTGATAGCTTGATTTAAGCCATGGTGAGAGGCAGCAGCACAACGGACGTTTGACTTAACTGCAATCCACATGCCGACAATTCCGGAAACACAGGAACAAATAGCTCCGGCAAGGAAGGCTACTGCCGTCCTCCACCCTAAGCCGAAAGCTGACAGTCCTAGCATCTCTAGCTCAGCCGGGCTACTTAGCATACCAAGCAGAACACCAATCATTACTGCCACTACAATAGCAGTTATGCCGATAGTGGAATACTGGCGTCTGATGAAAGCCCAAGCCCCCTCTGAAATCATGGCATTAATATCCTGCATTGCTGCCGTTCCTGAAGCACTACGCAGAATATACCTTATCAGGGCTAAGGCAAAAATAATGCCTATAGCCCCACCTATCACTACTACCCAAAAAATTCCTGGCATACTTCCTCCTTTTCTATACCTTTGCTCTAAATAGAAGCGTCTACTTTTCCCCCGGCTCAAACGAGTTCAGTTTTTGCTCCAGGTCTTTTTGCCTCATAACTAATGTCAGGTCACCGCGTGTCCTTTCCAGGATGCCCCTAACCGCATCAGTAGTGTGTCTTAGACCGCCGGTTATAGCATCAGGGAAGTCTATAGTAACTAAAATATTGTAAATGTCATCCATAGCTGATAATAATTTCTCACCTTGAGAGAGGTTGCCCTTTCTCATACTATCTAGGAGGTAGCGCCTTAGCTCACCTACCGCTTCACCCAGTCCGTTCAGGTAGGCAGCGGAGTCAATGCCCAGTTCACCAGGGTCAGGTGGTTGTTTTCCGGTTACCAGGGCGAGGGTGATACTGCCTTCAGCAAACTCCTTTTGAGCATCCCGGATAAAACCGGTGTTGCTAAGCTCACTATACATAGCCACATTTTGTTCTGCCTCATTAAGGAGTTTACCGGCTGATTGGAGCAGTTCTTTAGCCTGGGTGAACTCATGGCGGTGCACGGCACGGATAGCCTGGCTGCAGTGGCGAATAGCTTCACGGCACAGGGGCAATGCCTTTTCTCTAGCCGCATCTTTGGCGGAGAAGCTCTCTCGGATTCGGTCGGCAATTGAATCTAAATTATTGGTTAATTTACTCATTCTTGTGTTTAAGTGTATTTACTATTTGTCGGGCAGCTTCTTCTGGAGACTTGGCGTTTAGTATAGCACTAATCACGGCTACCGAGTCAGCGCCAGCAGCCATAACCTCACCAGCATTGTCCTTGTTAATGCCGCCAATGGCAACCAGTGGTAGAGTTACTGCCTGCCTAATCTGGCGTAGCCGGTCTAAGCCAACTACCGTTGCCGTTTCCTTGAATGAGCTTGGATAGATGGAGCCGACAGCAATGTAGTCAGCCCCTTCAGCTTCAGCAGCTATTGCCTGGTCTACGGTAGTTGTCGAGCAACCCAGAATTTTATCCATTGGTAATAGTTTGCGGGCTACTTTAATGGGCAGGTCATTCTGCCCCAGGTGCAGCCCATCAGCGTCAGTAGCTAGCGCTAAATCAAGGTAATCGTTTACGATAAAAAGCACTTTATGCTTAGCACATAGATTCTTCAGTTGTTGGGCGATAGGCAGTAGTTCCCGTTTGCTTAAGCGTTTATCGCGCAGTTGAATTACCCTAGCTCCGCCACGAATTGCTTGACTGGCTACCTCAGTGTGGCTATGTTCCTTCACGGCTTGGGTATCTATAATGGCATAAAGTCCAGGTAAGTGTTTTATTTTATCCTGACGGAGTAGCTTTGACACTAAATTTCTCTCTATGGTGTATAGAGCGAATCGAGCTTGCTTGAACCTCTCTGAATCCAATTTAGGAGTAGTGCCCGGAACCTTAGCCAGCTCCTCCAGCGTTCTCAGTGATTCCTGAACCCTTCGGGCATTAGCCACTACAGTTAAGGGTAACTCCCTTTGTTTTTCCTCCCCACCGGCTTCAATATTGATGCCAACATCACCTTCTGAGTCTCTCGCCTGAAGAAGCTGCTGGTTAGATGGCAAATCACTCCTTAGGAGCGCATGGCGCATAGTTTTTAGCTGTTGAGTTAGGGTGGCATCATTAAGCAGTAAGCGAGCTAGGTCTTCAAGAAAGCGAAGCCCCTCGCCAACACGGTTCAGGTTAGCATCAATAATACGCAATGTTTGTTGTGGTGTTGCTTCCAATGAGGTCATAGTTATCCTTCCAGGTGATAATTCTAGCACAGCCAGATTGGGAGGTAAAGGGAGGTAGCTGTGGTGTTTATTAAGGGTAGTTTGAAGGGGCGAAGCCATGATAAGAAGATGTTCATATCATAATTCCTGTCCCTCTCCCCTTCATAAGGGGAGAGGGATAAAGGGTGAGGGGTTGGTAAACAATCTCTAGTCTTTACCTACGGCATTTTCAATAAGCTCAATCCGTGATGGCTTTCCCTTTTGGTCTAACTCAATGGCGACGACATCAATGCGCCATAATGAGGGCAGGTTGCTATGGGTTTGGCAATAATAGGCAGCGGTGGCTTTCATTCTTTCTTTCTTGGCTGGGGTGATTGATTCTTCAGGGCTGCCAAATGCCAAGCTCGTTTTGGTTCTTACTTCAATAAAGGCCAGGGAATCTTTATGTTTGGCGACGATGTCAATTTCACCTTCAGGACAGCGGTAATTAGTTTCAAGGATGTGATAGCCTCTCTTCTTAAGGAAGTCTCTAGCTAGTTTTTCGCCTAAAATGCCGGTATCTCTGCGTTTCATTTCTCTTTTAGAGATTGCTTATCAACCTCACCCCCTTTATTCTCCTTTCCTTTCAAGGAGAGGGGGAAGAGACTTTAGAAAGGGGCTTTGCCCCTCTCTTACCTATACTCCCCCTTCCCTTATTAAGGGAAGGGGGTCAGGGGGATAGGTTGCTAAATACCCCCTAAATTATTTCCTTGACCGGTTTGAAGGAGTGGCGGTGGATGGGGGATGCTCCCAGTCGGCGGAGGCAGGAGAGGTGCTGTTTGGTGCCGTAGCCCTTGTGTCGAGCCAGTCCATAGCCAGGGTAGATTCCATCAAGCTCAATCATCAAGTGGTCTCGGGTTACTTTAGCAATAATAGAGGCACAGGCAATTGAGGTGCATAACTCATCACCATTGGTTATTCCCTTTTGGGGTAGTTTAACCTCAGGAAGGAGCATATAGTCAATGAGAAGAGACTGGGCTGATGGCGAAAGCTGATTTATAGCCGATTTCATAGCTAGTTGTGTTGCCTTGATTATACCCCGGGCATCTATTACTTTATGAGAAGTTATGCCAATACCTACTGAAATGGCTATTTTGTGGATATGGTGGAACAAAAATTCGCGCTTGGCTGGGGTTAACTGCTTGCTGTCTCTTACCTGGTTTAGCCAAGGTTCCTCTATATGGCAGGGGAGGATAACAGCGGCAGCCACCACCGGACCAGCCAGGGCGCCACGACCAGCTTCGTCAATGCCGGCGATACGCTGATAGCCTTGTGCCTCAAGCACCTTTTCTTCAGCAAAAGATGGTATCTGGAGATTATTTATCAACCCTATCCCCCTTTTCCCCTTCCCCTTATGAAGAGGAAGGGGAAGTATTTTTGAGAGGGGCTTCGCCCCTCTTTAATTCTCCTTTAGTTTTCTTTAATCTACTCCGCCTCTATTATCCCCCCGCCCAAAACGGCATCACCCTGATAAAACACTACCGCTTGCCCGGGGGCAATTGCCTGCTGAGGTTGATTAAAGTTTACCCTAGCTACCCCATTATTGACTTGGACTTTAGCTGCTACTTCGGGTGACCGGTAGCGGATTTCAGCGGTTATATTGACAGGCTCTTCGGGGGCTTTCCCTGATATCCA
>DAOWKM010000009.1 GCA_030643695.1 Dehalococcoidia bacterium
AGCACTCTCTTAAGACAGTGAGTGCCGCCGATTTTCTTCTGGGGCGGGGAGCCTGGGAATATGCGGGGGAGGAGGTCTTGGCTGCTGTCCCGTGGTCAGCGGTTCTGAGTCAGCACTTTGAGCTGGAGGTTAGCAGTGGTAGCACCAGAGGGTCACTACTCAAATTGGCAGCACTTCTTCATGATATTGCTAAACCTCAAACTAAAGCTTTTGATGGTGGGCGGATGCGCTTTCTGGGACATGCTAAAGAGGGGGCGGCTATAGCGGTTAATATTCTGGAAAGACTAAGGTTCAGTGGTAAAGAAGTAAAGCTGGTGGAGTCTATGGTAAGGCATCATCTCAGACCGACGCAGATGAGTCAAAATGAACTTCCCACCCGTCGGGCTATTTACCGTTACTTTCGTGATACTGGAGAGGCTGGTATTGATATACTTTTCCTGAGCCTGGCTGACCATCTGGCTACCAGGGGTCCACACCTGGATCTAGCTCAATGGCGAGGGCATGCTCAAATAGTAGAGTATGTGTTGGCTCAGCGTTTTCAGGAGGAGAGCCTGGTTACCCCACCCAAGCTGGTTGATGGGCACGATTTAATCAGCATCTTTGGTATGAGTCCGGGACCTGAACTGGGACAAGTTCTGGAGGCACTGCGTGAGGCACAAGCATCTGGGGAGATAGCTACCAGAGACGAGGCTCTAGCTTATGTTCGTGACCATCTATTAAGTCGAGTAAGGTAGTGTAAGTAGAGATGATTAGAAAGAATGTACTGTTTTTTATAGTGGTATTAATAATCTTCGCTCTGGCTTCGTGTGTAGTTTTACCTATTGATGAAGGAGTGTTGGGTGGGAAAGGAATACACCTTGGACTTGACCTTGTTGGTGGCAGTCATTTAGTGTATCAGGCTCAATTCCCTGAGGGGACTACTGTCGAAGAGAAGGCAAGGGCTATGGATAGGGCGCTGGATACTATCCGAACCCGTATTGATAAATATGGCGTCCTCGAGCCTGTCATCCAGGAGCAGGAGGGTGAGCGAATTTTAGTGCAGCTTCCAGCATTTACTGATATTGAGGAAGCCAAGAATCTGGTGGAACAAACCGGTTACCTTGAGCTTAGAGAGGTGGAGCTGGATGATGATGGCAATCCGGTTTACCTTAGCCATTATCTGGAGACCCCCGACCCTGAGTTTTTTGATAAAGGTGAGGGGGGGACTCGTATATTTGTCGATGAAAATGGTAGTCCCGTAGCTTTTCTGATTAAAGAAGGAGACAATCTCGCCTACACTGATGAGGCAGGTAATCCTATTGATGTCGAGGAACTGAAGCAGGGTTCAACCCAACTTTTGTCCTGGATACCAGCCAGGGGGGAAGATGACACGCCACTCACCGGTAGCTTCTTAGAGGAGGCTACTCCTCTTCCTGATGAGACGGCGGGCGCCATTACGGCAATGAAAATTGGTATCGTGTGGGATGAGGAAGGGGGAGTTATTTTCGATGATATTGCCAAGCGACTATACTCCAGACCATACGGGTCTCCGCAGCGAGCTATAGGTTTTTTCTTAGACAATGTCCTCATTTCCCACCCACATATTGAAGAGCCCGCATATCAGGGTGGTGGGGAGATTAGTAGTCCCGTTGGCTTCACTATTGAGGAGGCGAATCGTTTAGCTAACCTGTTTGAGTCTGGTGCCTTACCTATGCCGCTAAGGAGGCCACCCCTTTATGAGGAGGTAGTCTCGGCTACACGTGGTGCTCTCTCGGTTGAGATGGGGATTAAGGCGGGGGTAATCGGCATAATTTTAGTTATGTTATTTATGATTATCTACTATCGCCTACCCGGGCTTTTAGCCAGCCTGGCTTTAATCTTTTACGGTGTTCTAGTGTTGGCGGTATTTAAGCTATGGCCAGGTGGAGGTGTTACCCTTACCTTGGCTGGTATCTGCGGCTTTGTCCTATCTATAGGTATGGCAGTAGATGCCAATGTCCTTATTTTTGAACGGGTGAAGGAGGAGTTAAGGACAGGCAGAACACTGGGAGCCGCTATTGATACTGGCTTTAATCGTGCCTGGACAGCTATCAGGGACAGCAATGTAACCACTTTTATTGTCTGTGGTATTCTTTATTGGGTAGGTAGCAGGATTATAGCCGGTGCCCCGGTAATGGGCTTTGCCTTAACCCTGTTTATCGGTGTGGCAGTCAGTATGTTTACCGCTATTATGGTTACCCGGACATTGTTGCGCCTATTCGTAGGCACTCGTCTGGCAGGGAAGACTTCTCTATTCAGCGTATATTCAGGAAGAAGATAATGTTTGATATTACAGGCAAAAGGTTTCGGTTTTTCCTTATCTCAGGGGTAGTAATACTTATTGGTATTATCTCTATAACGACCTTTGGGCGTCTTAGATATAGCATTGAATTTAGTCCTGGCTCTATGATGACAGCGAGCTTCGAGCAGGAAGTAAGCCACAGTGAGCTAACACGGGAACTGGCCAGTTTGGGCTATACCAATGCTATTGTTCAAGGCATATTAACTGAAGAGAATAGTTTCATTATCCGCACCGGCGTATTGACTGGAGAGGAGAAGGTAGACCTGCAGGAAGCCTTAGCCGCTAAATTCGGTGAGTTTGAAGAGGAAGGCTTCCGCGGGGTGGACCCAATGGTGGCAGGAGAGACGAGAAGCATTGCCGCTATTGCCGTAGCTGCCGCTGTGGTTGGCATGCTTGTTTATATCACCTGGGCATTTCGCCGGATGCCGAAGCCTCTCCGCTATGGCGCTTGTGCCGTAGTCGCCCTGGGGCACGATGTGCTGGTGGTATTGGGCATTTTTTCTATCCTCGGTAGCATACTGGGATGGGAAGTCAATTTGATGTTTATTATCGGCATATTGGCAGTTATTGGCTATAGTATTAATAATACTGTGGTTGTTTTTGATAGGATACGGGAGAACTTGCACAAAGGTGAAGGCTCCGATTTTGAGGTTGTAATTAATAACAGCCTGGTTGAAACCCTGAGTCGTTCTCTGAATACCAGTCTAACCACGCTATTTGTAGTATTGGCTCTGCTATTCTTTGTCGGAGCGTCAATTCAGAACTTTGCTGTGGTATTGCTGATTGGTATCATTGCTGGAACCTATAGCTCACTCTGTATTGCTCCTCAGTTGCTGATAGTTTGGGAGAAGAGGGAGTGGGGCAGGTTTGTTCAGTGGCTACCCTTTACTATAGTTAAAGGGAAGGCGGGGGTATGAGCGATGTTTTCCACCAGAAGTGGTGCGGCGAAGCTTGCTTTGGTAGTTGTGATTGGGCTGGTTGGGCTCAAGGTAGCGGTGGCAGTCGTAACCGGGAGCATCAGCGTTATTGCTCAGGCGGTGGACAGCTTCCTTGACTTATTTGCCATAGCTGTTACTTTCCTTGCTGTTGGTATAGCTGCCAGGCCTGCTGATGAGAAGCACCCTTTCGGACATGGCAAAGTGGAGGATATTGCGGCTGTAGTGCAGGCGATGCTGATTTTCGCTGCCGGTGGCTTAATAATCTATTCAGCAGTGCTCAGAATAATAACGGAAACGACTATAGAGCTGACTGAAGCCGGAATAGGGGTGATGCTGGTTTCCATAGTAGCCAGCCTCCTCCTTTCACGCCACCTGCTCAAGGTATCACAGGCAACAGATTCAATAGCCTTAGAGGCGAGTGCTCACAACATTGCTGTCGATGTCTACTCTGCGGCTGCGGTGCTGGGTGGACTACTAGTGATACGCTTTACCGGACTCACCATTTTTGACCCTATCATTGCTCTGTTAGTAGCTTTATTTATCCTGAAAGTAGCTTATGATGTATTGAGAAGGTCATTTGGCGGGCTGATTGACGTAAAATTGTCTGAAGCTGAAGAGAATATCATAAGGTCATCTATTATGGAGTATTCTGGTGAGGTGGTTAGTTTTCATGCACTACGTACTCGTAAAGCAGGAAGCCAGCGGTACGTTGACCTCCACCTGGTAATGCCTAAGAATGCTAGTGTGGAAGAAGCACACCGGCTCTGCGACGAGCTGGAACGGGATATAAAAAAGAGACTGCCTCATACCAGTGTGCTTATTCATGTTGAACCATGTAGCGAGGAGTGTGACTAATGCCCTATTCTGCCTCACCTAGGCAAGAAAAGACCCTAGGCTAGGGTATGGATTTCCTTTATTGACTTAATCAGAGGCGCAATGCTGACTGTCTCAAACCTGCGTGGTGATTGACCCAGTGGGTCTTCAATATTGGTGTTACCCAGAAGCGTATCAAAAGTGGCTTTTACCGAGCTGGCTAAGGCAGCAGGATTGTAGCCGCCCTCCAGGCTGAAGACAAGACGACCACTACATAGTTCATCAGCTAACCCCTTAATAATTTTTACTATTTGGGCAAAGCCAGTGGTGCTTACCTGCATCATGGCTATTCCCTCAGTCCAGTGAAGGTCGTAGCCAGCGGAGACCAGGATAAGCTGGGGTTTAAACCGTTTAGATACTGGGATGATTATCTGGTCAAAGACCGATGAATATTCGGCATCACCACTGCCAGCCGGCAGTGGTATATTAACCGTGGTCTCCTTTCCATCACCGATGCCGGTTTCATCAATGCTGCCTGTCCCCGGGTAGAAGGGATACTGATGAGTTGATATGTAAAGCACATGGGGATTATCGTAAAAAGTTGCCTGTGTTCCATTACCGTGATGCACATCAAAATCAATGATGGCTATGCGTTCCAGTTTATATTTAGCCAGAGCATATTTAGCGGCGATAGCCACATTATTAAATAGGCAGAAGCCCATGGCTCGCTCGGCGGTGGCATGGTGTCCCGGCGGTCTGACCAGGGCAAAGGCGCTGTCTGTCTCTCCATTCATAACTACCTCGGTTGCCTTGATGACGCCGCCAGCGGCATAGAGCGCCGCCTCGTAGGAATCGGCTGACATCACGGTATCGGCATCAAGCCAGCCACCGCCTTTCTGAGCTACATCCTGAATGTGTGAGATATGCTGCTTCTGGTGAACGAGTGACAATTCTTCAATGGAGGCAGCACCAGGTTTGATTGGTATTAGTTGCTGTTTGAGCCCGGTCTGCTCCAGGTGAGAAATGATTGCCTCCAGCCTTCTGGCATTCTCTATATGTTGCCCGGTATCATGCTTGAGATAGATAGGGTCATAGACAAAGCCTACTTTCATAGTGTATCTCTCTTTTTGCTGAATTAATCCAGTGCGATAATACCAGATATGAACTTCGGCAGGCAATAGGAGTTATGCTGATGGTGGGAGACTACATCATTAACTGAAGACCTGATACTAAAAACCAACCGCCGAAACCGATGAGTAGCAGGCTACAGGCAGTAAACAGCCCTTCTTGAAATTTCCTTCCCCAGAGTGACTGAGTTTTGTAGACCAGCATTGAAACAAATAAAAGCCAGGCAGCGTCACATAGCAAATGAACAGGAACAAGCAAAGCAAACCCAACAATGCCAAATTCCAGCGAATTCATGATAAGCATACTGCCTATGATTACCCACCACAGATAACAGGCTGGGTTGAGAGCAGTGGTCATTATTCCAGCCATTACTGAATTGTATGGTAGGTCCTGCCCCCTTTCTACTACCCTAGTTTTAGCTTTGAACATGGCTATACCCAGCCAGAATAACATAGCTGCACCACCTAAATACAGGATGGTTTGAACCAGCTCTTCCTGAAAGAATCGGGCAAAGCCAAAGTATATGAGTAGCATCAGAGGAATTTCTATAATAGCGTGGCCTATGGTTACCCCAATACCAGCAAATCGCGACTTGTAGCTTTTG
>DAOWKM010000010.1 GCA_030643695.1 Dehalococcoidia bacterium
ATTATACCACCGATTTGCTTGGCTTCTTTCAGTTCCTTAGAGATAAAGAGATTAGCTCGCTCAAGGAAGTGGACAGGCATACTCTGCGCGATTACTTGTCTCACCTTATGGAGCAGGGCTTGGTCAAGGCAAGCATCGCCCGCAAGCTATCGGCAATTCGCTCCTTTTATCGCTATTTGCTGCGGGAAAAAGTAGTGTCGGCAAGCCCGGTAGCCACCACTTCCCCCAAACTGGATAGACGCCTGCCTGAATTCCTTACTATAAAAGAGGTTGAGCAGCTTCTGGACACCCCCGATTTATCCACGCCACAGGGGCAGCGTGACCGAGCCTTGATGGAGCTACTCTATGCTTCCGGCATCAGGGTAAGTGAACTGGTGAGCCTGAATCTAGAACAAATTAATCTTGATAGCCATGAAATCCGTGTCTGGGGTAAGGGAGCTAAGGAGCGGATAGTTCTAATGGGCAAGCCAGCCGCTGAGGCGCTGACTACCTATCTTAGCCAAGGCAGACCCAAGCTATTAGGCAAGAAGGGGAATAGCGCATTATTCCTCAATCGTTACGGTGAACGCCTAACCGAGCGGATGGTACAAAGAATATTAGAGAAATGCGCTGGCTTGGCTGGCATAGATAAGAAGGTTCATCCCCATATGCTACGGCATACCTTTGCTACCCATATGCTTGATGGGGGTGCTGATTTAAGAGTAGTCCAGGAGCTTCTGGGTCATGCTGACCTATCCTCTACCCAGATTTACACCCATGTAACTAAAAGTCAGGCTAAGAAGATATACCTAGCCGCCCATCCAATGGCACGGGAGAGGGATAATGAACCGGGAGAGTAGGCTGCTAAATCTGCACCAAAAGTTAGCTGAAAAAGGGATTGACGCTATCTTTATCTCTCAGCCAGAGAACAGGTTTTACCTTTCTGGCTTTGATGGTTCGTCAGGCTATTTGCTGATTACCCAACAGGATAAAATTCTGGCTACTGATTCTCGCTATATAGAGCAAGCCAAGATACAAGCCCCTGATTATGACATTTTTAAAATTTCTGGTGAAGTGGAAGACTGGTTTCCCGGGCTGGTAGCTGAATTAAACTCAATAAGGCTGGGGTTTGAGGCAGGACATATTACCTTTGCCCAATATCAGCAGTTAACCAACACACTGAGTAAAACGCCATCCCGGCTCAAGTTTATTCCGGTAGAGGGAGTAGTAGAATCTCTGCGGGCGATAAAGGAGCCTGAGGAGATTGAGCTTATTACTAAGGCTGCCGAGATAAGCGATAGTGCCTTTGAATATATCAAGGATGCGATTCACGCTGGCATGAGTGAGAAGGAAGTAGCCTGGGAGATAGAGAAATTTATGCGGGAAAGGGGGAGCCAGACCGTACCCTTTGACATTATTGTTGCCTCGGGACCAAATTCGGCTCTGCCCCACGCTAAGCCTACACCACGCACCATCCAATCCGGGGAACCGATAGTAATTGATATTGGGGGTAGAGTTAGCGGTTACTCCAGCGACCTGAGCCGCACTATCTGCCTTGGCTCACCTGATGATACCTTCAGAAAGGTATATGATACTGTTCTTGGCGCCCAGTTAGCCGCAGCGGCTATAATTAAACAGGGGATGACCGGTGAGGAGGCTGATAGTCTGGCTAGAATGGTTATTGAGCAAGCCGGCTACGGTGAAGCCTTCGGACATGCTTTGGGTCACGGCGTAGGGCTAGCCCCACATGAATCGCCGCGCCTTGGCCCAAACTCCTCAGAACACCTGGTTAATAGCATGGTATTTACTATTGAGCCCGGGATTTACCTTAATGGGTGGGGAGGGGTGAGAATTGAAGACTTAGTGGTGATGGAAGATGGTAAAATCAGAGTGATTTCTAAAGCCAGGAAGATAGGGATAGGGGGAGTCTAATATGATAGGTAGTGGTGAGCTAAGAAAAGGAATCATTATTGAACTGGAAGATAAACTATATCAGGTTATTGATTACCAGCATGTTAAGATGAAGCGAACTGCCCTGGTTCGCCTCAAGCTTCGTGATATTCGGGCTGGTCATAGTATTGAGCGGACCTTTCAAGGCACTGAGAAATTTATTCGGGCACGACTTGACCTCCGCAGCATGCAATACCTTTACAATGATGGCGAGCTATATTACTTTATGGACGAAGAGACCTTTGAGCAGATGACCATCAATGCTTCTCAGCTAGGTGACTCCGTTAACTATCTGAAAGAAGGCATGTCGTTGCAGGTGTCAAGCTACAAGGGTGAACTGGTAGGAGTAGAACTGCCTATTGCCATTGAACTTCAAGTAGTTGATACTGGTCCTGGTTTTAAAGGCGATACCGCTACCGCCGGTAACAAGCCAGCTACACTGGAGACCGGCATCACTATTCAGGTTCCCCTGTTTGTCAACAAAGGAGATATTATCAAGGTTGATACTCGCACTGGTAGTTACCTGGAAAGGATTAGTTGAATAAAATAAATTGTTGAAAGCCGACCTTCACATTCACACTGAATACTCAATAGATTGCAATACGCCTTTGGAGAAGATTATCAATCGCTGCCAAGAGATTGGCATAAACTGCATTGCTATCTCCGACCATGGCACTATTGACGGGGCATTAAAGATGCAAACCATAGCCCCCTTCCCGGTAATCGTGGCTGAGGAAATATTAACCCCTAATGGCGAGATTACGGGCATGTTCCTCAAGCAGGGCATACCCAATGGTCTGTCTCCTGAGCAGACAATATCACGAATTAGGGCTCAAGGTGGCTTGGTCTGCATACCACACCCCTTTGATACCTTCAGGAGGTCTGCTTTAGATAGCAACATAATAGAGGAAATAGTCGAGCAAATTGACATCATAGAAGTATTCAACGCACGAACTCTTCTCTCCAAGAGTTCGACTAAAGCTTTAGCCTTTGCCCAGAAGTATGGTATTCTTGAAAGCGCCGGCAGTGATGCTCATACTCTCGGTGAAATAGGTAATGCCTATGTAGAGATGCCTGAATTCAATGGTGCTGAGGATTTCCTTCAGAGCTTAGCCAAAGGCAAAGTTTTCGGGCATAGGACAAACCCCCTAGTCCATTTTAATAGCCTGGCCCAACGGCTTAAAAATTACTTTAGGTAAAATGGTGAGTTATGTATCAGCTTGGCTGGTTTTCTACAGGCAGAGATAAAGCAGCTAGAGACTTGCTGACAGCGGTAAACAGCAGCATAAAGCAGGGCGAGATTAACGCTGAAATAGCCTTTGTTTTCAGTAACCGTGAACCTGATGAGTCAGAAGAGAGTGATTTATTTTTTGAATTAGTTAAGAGCTATCATATCCCTCTTATCTGCCTTTCTTACCAGAGGTTTAAAGCTAAGAAGGGTGTCCCCGTCACCGGGCAGGCAGGAAGCTTGACACTATGGCGGCTTGACTACGACCGAGAGGTGATGAATCAATTACAAGCCTTCCATCTTGACCTGTGTGTATTGGCTGGTTATATGCTCATTGTTGGGAAGGAGATGTGCCAGAGGTATAATATGATTAATCTTCACCCAGCAGTTCCGGGTGGACCTGCCGGAAGCTGGCAGGAGGTAATCTGGCAACTGATGGCTAATGAGGCACAGGAAACAGGAGTAATGATGCACCTGGTAACCCCAGAGCTGGATAAGGGACCACCGGTAGCCTACTGCACCTTCTCCATCAGAGGTAAGCCCTTTGATAAATATTGGGATGAGATAAAGAGGTATTCACTGGAAAAGATTAAGGAAAGGCAGGGTGAGGATAATCCTTTATTTAAGCTCATTCGCCGGCATGGACTGGCTAGAGAATTTCCGCTAATAATCTCTGCCCTTAAAGCCTTTAGCCAAGGTAAAGTGAGGATAACCGCCGACAAAAAAATTGTTGATGCTGAAGGGAAACCGATTAGCGGGTATAATCTGACCAATGAGATAAATAAAAAGATAAAAGAGGCGATTTTATAATGAATTTTATCTGTTTTGACCTAGAAGGACCGCTATCCCCTCAGGATAATGCCTATGAGCTAATGAAGCTCTTCCCCAATGGGGATAAAATTTTTGAGGTCATCAGCCGCTACGACGACCTGCTGACGCTAGAAGAAAGGGAGGATTATGAGCCGGGGGATACACTGGCTCTTATTGTGCCCTTCCTTGTGCTTCATAATATTTCAGAGGCTAATATCACCACCCTAGCTACCGAAGCGAGCTTAACCGGTGGCGCTGACAAACTTATATCCTGGCTTGAGTATAGTGGCTGGAAAATTTTCTGTATTACTACCACTTACGAGCAATATGCCATTCATATTACCCAAAAGTTAGGTATTTATGCTCATAATGTTGCCTCCACATCCTTCCCTCTAGGTAAACTCCATCAAACTTTATGTAAAGAAGACTTTGCCCTACTGCGACAGACAGAACAGGATATCCTGACCATGCACCCGGTTAACGATGATGATAAAATTAAACAAAGTTTGGACGACTTCTTCTGGAAGAAACTGCCAGCGACTGCTCTAGGGACAGCAATAAGAGAGGTAAAACCGGTAGGTGGACGCCGTAAGGTAGCTGCCTTAAACCGATTTGCTAGCAAATATGACCAGCCTCTATCAAAATGGGTGGTGGTTGGTGATAGCATTACCGATTTCAGGATACTGCAGGCAGTGGATAAGGCAGGGGGTTTAGCCATTGCCTTTAACGCTAATGAGTATGCCCTACCCTACTCCACTATGAGCCTAGCGTCCACCTATATTAGTGACATAACCGAAGTGCTTGAGGCATGGCAAAAAGGTCAGCGAACGGAAGTCGAGAAAATAGTAATGGCAAAGGAGAAAATTGGCGGTAGAGACGATAGGGGCTACTTTCACTGGCTATCCGGCAAAAAGGATATAGATGAAATTATTGAGATTCATAAAAGAATAAGGCGATTGGTCAGAGAAGAAGCCGGCAAGCTAGGCTGACCTTATCATGTAACCTCGGTAATCATCCATTGACAGCCAGCGAGCCAGCGTTATAATATAGCCATACTAGTTGACATGGAAAGTCTAAGCTAAATTATAAGGAGGGCGCATGATTGAGCGAGTTCATGAGCATATTATTACAGAACTCCAACAGAATACACGCACCGACACGATTTTTATCATCACTGCAATTCTTCTTAACCTAGTGACTCTCGCTGTTAATTCCATAATCGCTGCTGAGAATGGGGGTGTTACTGCAACAATCGTGATGTTCATGTTTGTTTCTCTGCTGATAGTGGTCAATTCCGTAGTAGTATTTGGGTTACTAAGAGGAAAGCAAACAAGATTAAAGCTGATAAATGGGCTGCTGAAGATGTACAAAGACCAGGGCGTAGAAGGGTATTATGATGCGTCTCTTTTGAGCAATTACAATACTAGATACAATCTCTTCATTCTTGTGGTTGTTTTCATAGGCGTGATAGCCCTTGTTGTGCCCTTTGTGATCAGATAGCAGGGCCGCGATATTTTTAACACTGTCATGCGCGTCACCTGGAACACGGGCTTTACGAGTGGCTGAAATGCTCCGGTACTTCGCAAAGCCCGAAGACATGCAACAATTGAAGGAGCTAGGTTAAGTTCGGCTCCTTTACTTTCCCAATATTGCACTTTTCCACAGTATGATATTAGAATGGCAATGATATGGACTATAAGTAATTATCTTCATTTCTCAAGTAAGGGGATAGGGTTCAAATGAACAATATTGAAGTAGTCGGGCTGGGAGCACTAAATATAGACCATTTATACCAGGTAGAGCGCATCCTTGATGATGGAGAGGCAGTGACCAACGAGGCGAAATCATTCCCTGGTGGTTCAGCCGCCAATACCATTTATGGCTTGGCGAAACTCGGGGTGAACACCGGCTTTATTGGCGTTGTTGGCGATGATGCTAAAGGCAAAACACTGGTAAACGATTTCCAAAGGGTGGGAGTAGATACCGGTCAAATCAGGATAAAAGGTGGGGCAGAAACAGGCTCAGTGTTGTGCCTTAGCGACAGGCTAGGCCGGCGTTCCCTCTATGTCTCGCCCGGCGCCAATAATTTACTGACTATGGATGATTTGGATTTAACCTATATAAGCCAGGCAAGGATGCTTCACATTTCTTCTTTTGCTAATGATAGACAGTTCCAAATACTGCTGGAATTGATAAATGGGTTAGCCCCATCTACCAAGGTTAGTTTCACTCCCGGAGCAATCTATGCCGCTAAGGGGCTCAAGGCGCTTTCCCCAATATTAAGCAGGACTTACACCCTCTTCGTTAATCAGAATGAAATACACCAATTGACCGGTGAAGATATCATCAACGGAGCCGAAATGTGCCTTAGACAAGGTTGCCGCATTGTTACAGTTACCTTAGGTAAAGGAATGAAGCTAACGCTGGGCAAAGGGAACAGCCAGAGAGCAGTTAACGCTACCGGCTACATTAGAGACGCTGAGAATGAATATGCTATTGAACCTACCAGCCAAGACATAGGGCAGGAAGTGGATGCCACCGGTGCCGGGGATGCTTTTGCTACCGGTTTTCTCTATGGTCTACTTAACGGGAAGGGGCTTAAGGAGTGTGGTCGCTTAGGTGATATTGTAGCCCAGTTCTCCATTACTAAGTTAGGGGCAAGACAGGGTCTTCCCAGCTTGAATGAACTATCTCAACGCTACCTGGAGCTTCATAACCAAGAGTTATAGTTATTTCTGGGGCGGCTTACTCAGAATTTCATCCACAATGCCATACTCTACTGCCTGCTGAGGGTTCAGGTAAAAATCACGGTCAGTATCGTGGGTTATCTTTTCCAGAGTTTGACCGGTGTGGTTAACTAAGATGTTTCTAATCAATTCTTGCATCCGCATAATCTCACGGGCAGCGATTTCTACATCGGCAGCCTGCCCCTGAGCACCACCAAATGCCTGGTGCAAGTGGACAGTAGCGTTAGGTAAGGCGTAACGTTTGCCCTTGGCTCCAGCACAAAGGAGCAGCGTCCCCATACTAGCCGCCAAGCCAACACAGATAGTAGATACATCAGGACGGATAAGCTGCATGGTATCGTAGATGGCAAGACCAGCGCTGATTATGCCCCCCGGGCAGTGAATATAGAGGCTTATGTCTTTGTCCGGGTCCTCCCGCTCCAGATAGAGAAGCTGAGCAATAATAACATTAGCCACCTGGTCATTAATAGGCATGCCTAACATGACAATAC
>DAOWKM010000054.1 GCA_030643695.1 Dehalococcoidia bacterium
CCAGGATATGGAGCAGACAGACCGAATCGGCTCCCCCAGATACGGCTACCAGTAGGCAGTGCTGGCTTGGTACCAGGTGGTGTTTCCGGATAAAATGGAATACCCTCTCCTTTAGCGGCTGTTGATATCCTTCTTCCTTCAACATCTATGCCAGTTAACTTGTTTTTAGGATAAGCTTGGTGCGGTGTATTAACTGTGGATGGCGAGTAAAGCCTAGGGCGGCAGTAACCTGCTCCGGTCTTCCTGAACCGCTATTATTACAACGCAGTCTCATCCCTATGGTGCAGTATCCTTGATGCCAATCAATGAGCCACAGGTCATCAATTAAAGCCCTCAAGTCATAACTTCGTGTGCCAGTATCCCGCTGGTGGTGCCAGGGCAGGTGCTTCACTAAGAGCAAGCTGGTAATAGCTGGTTCTATATCCTTTGGCTCCTTCTCGGTTTCTACTCTGACCTTATATTCGGTATAGCGAATCTGTGATTGTAAAGAGGGCTGACTTAAGGTAATTGGATAAACCTGTAGCATCTTAATGCCGGGTGGCAATTGCTGGCTCATAGCTGTGGTGAAGAAGTGTGGTGAGACCCGTTTGGTGCTGTAGATATCCATTAGTTCAGCTTCACTGGTTATCCCCACGGGGAGGGGTGCCGCCAGTGATATTCGGGGGTGGGGGCTAAATCCCTCTGAGTAAGCCAGTGATATGCCAGCGCGGTGAAGTGCTCTTTGCCACAGGCGCATTATATCCAGATGAGAGATGAATTTTACCTCTTCTCCTCGGTGGAACCTAACCCGCAGACGCTGCATGTTTCTCCTTGGTTAATAGGATTTCTTCGATTTTCATCCCTCGCATTTTTGTTATCACCAGCTTTAAGCCTTTATACCTCAACTGCTCGCCTTGTTTGGGTATATGACCTAAAAGGTCGAGAATAAAGCCAGCTACAGTTTCATAATCACCTATAGGCAACCCTAGTCCCATCTCTTCATTTACTTCCTCAATACGCATACTACCGTCAATTTGGAAGGTATACTCGTTGATTGCTTCATAGTCCTTTTCCACCGTGGTTAGCTCGTCACCGACCGGTCCTACAATTTCCTCTACTAGCCGACTGAGACTGACTATGCCAGCGGTGCCACCAAACTCGTCTACAACTACTGACATTCGGTAGTTTTTATCACGCATCTCGGCAAAGAGCTCATTAATATGCTTGGTCTCGGGGGTAAAGTAAGATGGACGAATGAGGTCATCAATAACACTCTGGTTATCAATAATGCCCTTAGCTAGAGCCATAAGCACATCCTTCACCGAAAGGATACCAATCACATTATCCATATTATCCTCGTATACCGGGAAGCGAGATAGGGGAGACTCAGCATAGAGAGCAAGGAAATCGGCTATTTTAGAGCCTTGCTCTATACATATAACCTCTGGACGAGGCACCATAACCTCACTGACCGGTCGGTCACCAAAATCAAAGACCTTATGCAACATCTCTGCCTCAGCTTTATCCACTGCCCCCTCCTTGTGTCCTACTGAAATCATGGTGCGAATTTCCTCCTCGCTGACCAGAGACCTGGGCACAGGTGCTCCTCCTACCAGTTTACTAAACCCTGAGGATATCCAGCTTAATACTATTACGAAGGGGGTAAACAACCATGAGAGTACTTCTATTGGTCGAGCGAATATCAGGGATAGCCGCTCAGCATGCTGGGTAGCTATGGTTTTAGGGGTAGTTTCACAAAGTACTAGGAGAAGAATGGTTACTCCTATGGTGGCGATTAGGATGCCCTGTTCCCTCCCCCACACCGAGACAGCCAGGATAGTACCCAGAGCAGCAGCGGCAGTATTGACAAAATTATTGCCCAGCAAAACGGTGGATAGAAACCTTTCCGGTTGCTGAACCATCTTGGCTACCAGTTCTGCTCCCTTCACCTTGGTATTAACCAAGTGCTCCAACCTTATCCTCTGCAGGGAAATAAAGGCTGTCTCTGAGGAAGAAA
The DNA here is from genome assembly GCA_030643695.1 of Dehalococcoidia bacterium. Classification (GTDB taxonomy): domain Bacteria; phylum Chloroflexota; class Dehalococcoidia; order Dehalococcoidales; family DAOWKM01; genus DAOWKM01. The sequence continues at coordinate 1,997 of DAOWKM010000054.1, forward strand.
AAAAGGCGGATAGAAGTAGACAAACAAAAAGAAACACTAGGTATAGTGTTTCAATACTAGACATATAGCATCACCCCACTCTTAATGTTTAATAGGAACCTAATCAATTCCCTTTTAGCCATCATAGCATTAGCTAGTAGGTGTGTCAAAGAAGTATTCTCGTCGATAGTAATTGGGCATTATTTGTCCCTTTCCGCACTCAATTTGTATTACCAGCCAATCTTACTATTGACATATTGCATCCAACCCTTTAAAATCTCGGCATAAAAACTAATAGGGAGTATTATTATGCTTCACTCAAGGATTAGGTTGGTAAGAAAAGTCATCATAGCAGTGCCCGCTGGGAAGCTAAATTTTTCAGCGGGCGCATAAGGGGTAGTCCTTTCAAGTTGTAATCTTTTAAGAAAAGGAGGACAGTTTATTGGTAGAAGTAGTAAGAGAGAGATGGGGGGGGCGACCCTATTTCATATTTGCGGCGTTGGGTTCTGCCATAGGTCTGGGTAACCTGTGGCGATTCCCTTACTTGACCTATGAATATGGTGGTGGGGCATTCTTAATACCCTGGATTATCGGGCTTATTGTGCTGGGCATTCCCTGGATGATAGTGGAGTTTGGCATGGGGCGTTATTTCCAGAGCAGTGCCCCCGGTGTTTTTGGAGGAATAGGAAAGAAGTGGGAATGGCTAGGCTGGTGGCCAGTTTGGTGCGCCTTCGGGATAACTACATATTATACTGTGGTTATGGCTTGGACCCTGCGTTACATCGGAGCGGCAGCCACAACGGCTTGGGGTGTGGGGGAGGCTGGAGCTACTGGGGCAGCCCCATTCTTTTGGGAACAGGTACTGCACATTTCCTCAGGACCAGAGGTGCTTGGTGCCCCGGTGGGAGCACTGGTAGGATGTTTAGCCATCGTCTGGGCAGTTATATTCCTGGTAACTTTTAAAGGGATTAAGGTAATAGGGCCAGTTTCAAAATATGTGATGATTACCGCCTGGACCTTTTTGGTTATCCTGGTCATAAGGGGCTTGACCCTGCCCGGGGCTGCCCAGGGGCTCAACTTTTACCTTGCTCCAGACTTCTCTGGCTTGGGGAATATGGAGGTGTGGTTTGCTGCCTTTAGCCAGATTGCCTTTACCCTTTCCCTGGGAATGGCAGGAATGTATGCCTACGGCAGTTTTATTGCCAAGAAGGGAGACATTAGTAACAATGCATTTATAACATCCTTTGGAAATTGTGCCACCAGCTTCTTTGCTGGTTTTGCTGTGTTCAGCATTGTTGGTTTTATCATGCAGTCCTTATCCATCCCAGTGGGAGAGGTCGCTGCCAAGTCTGTAGGGCTGGCGTTCATAACCTGGCCAGTGGCAATATCCATGATGCCTGGGGCAAATAGCTTTTTCGGCATCATCTTCTTCCTCTGCCTTTTTCTCCTAGGTTTATCCTCGGCATATTTCCTTGCCTACGGGGGAGTAATTTCCCCGCTTATGGATAAATTTGGAATAAGCCGGATAAAAGCTACCACGATTGTCTGTGTTATTGCCTTCCTGATAGGGATTATATTTACTACTGAGGGAGGCATTTATTGGGGACCTGACATCTTGGATAGAGCCGTCAGTTTCTATGGTTTGCTGCTAACCGGTGCCCTAGCTTGTATCGTTATTGGCTGGGGATTCCCTGCCAGCAAGCTAAGGAAATATGTCAATGAGACCTCAGACTTCAAAATTGGTGCTTGGTTTGATTGGCTGATAAAAATTGTTGTACCAGCGGCTTTGCTTTTTGTGGTGATTTACGGAGGTTTCGTGCAAGATATAGCAACTCCTTATGGAGGTTATCCACTCTGGGTGGCTTCAATGATATGGGTCATACTAGCAGTAACCCTAGGGCTAAGCTTCTGGCTGCAAAAGGTTAAGACTAGAGCCCCTAAGGAGGTGAGTAGAAAATGACAACAGGTGCAATAATTGCTGCGGTCATTATGTGGCTGGTATTCATCGGCGCATTAGTTTTCTCTGTCCTTCGCATGGGGAAAGGCGGCAAGTGGGAAGACTGAAAAGTAGCCAATAGTCACAACTAAGAATTAGAGTCGCTCTCCGCTTCCATTTAGCTGGGAGCGGCTCTAGTTTTGGTCAAGGTTAAAACTCATGCATTGGAGCTTTTTCTTCTGTTTACAAATAGGGATTTTCAGGCTAAAATAGGTATGATTTGGGGCGGTTAGCTCAGTGGTTAGAGCGCTTGCTTCACACGCAAGAGGTCACTGGTTCAAGTCCAGTACCGCCCACTATGTATTAGCTCATCTCCTAGGCTTTTGCCTTTTTCATCATTTCCATAGCTTTCTGGGCATCAACTATAAACTGCCTCACGCCGTCGCGACTATTCTTATGGTCGGCCATTCTGGTCAAATATTGAGGCGGGACGGTGATTATGTGAGCCCCGGCTATCGCCGACTGAAGGGCATCGGACACCGACCTGATGCTACCCACAATTATCTTACTTTTATACTTCCAGCGCTCAAGGAATTCAACAGAGTCTCTGATAACCTGTGGGGCATCACCACCCTCATCACTTATTCTACCAGCGAAGATACTTATATAGGTTGCCCCTGCCTTGGCTGCCAGAATGACCTGCCCGAATGACATAGCTAATGTGGCGTTTACCTTTATGCCCTCGTTCTCAAGTTGCTTGATTACTCCATAGCAAGGGATGCCATCTTGAGTTTCCTGGGGTATCTTAATAACAATGTTAGCCGCCCAGGAAGCAAGCTCCCGAGCCTGGGTTACCATCTCACCGAGGTCGTTGGTAGTAACCTCCACACTAACCGGACGAGGACTAAGCAAGGCAGCAATCTTCTTCGCCCCGACCTCCATATCATAGATGCCATCCCTGAGCATAATAGAAGGATTGGTGGTAACACCATCCAATACTCCCATTCTGAGCCACTTCTCCATCTCGGCAGTGCTGGCTGAATCAATGAAGATTTCCATAATTAATTCTCCTTTCTTGATACAATTTAAACTGCAGATTCCCTACAATTATATCAGGTCTTAAAAGCAAAGTTGGGAAATTATCTAGTAAACCAAATAAATAAACTGGTGCCAACAAGCCCCATAGCTGCTCCGAAGTAGAACACTGAATCAACATTCAGGGAGTCCATTATCACCCCGCCTAAAAGTGGTCCTATAGCCATACCTATGCTCATTGCCATAGTAAACACGGCAATAGTTGAACCCATACCAAATTTCCTACCCTCCTCTATTGTCAACGCTGAAGCAGCGGGCATAGAGATGGCACCAGCCAGACCACCCAAAATGCATAGTCCTAGCAGGAACCAGAAGCTATGGGCTAAAGGAATTATAGCTAGAAAGGTAAGGCTAATAAGGCCCCCCAGAATTATTAGGGACCTCCTATCAAATCTATCAGCAACCTTACCAGAATAAAATTGAAGTAGTGACATAAGCAGGATATTAACTGCCAGCAATACTCCGATAAGGGTTGGACTTAAGCCAATGTAAAAAGCAGCAAAAATAGGTAGGAAGCAGGAAAAGCTCCCGTTACCCAGAGAGTAGGCTAGACGGAAGCTAAAAATACCCCTGACCATGCCACTGGTGCTCATCTCCTTAAAGGATAGATGGGGACTGGTTGCCCTTTTCCTGTGGCTAATCTCAGGAAGAAAGAGAACGACTAACAGGAATGCTAGTAGATTAAGACCACCCATAGAGTAGAAGGCAACATCCATCCCAAAGTGGTCAGTCAATACTCCCCCCATCAACGGGCCAAAGCCGAAGCCAGTGAAAAAGGCAGCATTGAAGTAGCCCATCCACTTTCCTTCTTCACCTTCTGGTGAGACATCACCAACATAAGCCTGAGCGATGGGAATAATCATACCTGCCGCCGCCCCTTGAATTAAGCGGACTAGGGTTAGCTGAGAGACATTACCTGCCCATATATAGCCTAGTGAGATAATAGAGTAGATAAAAAGACCGATGCTGATAAACCGCTTTCTGCCACTGCGGTCAGAGAGCCTGCCGATGATAGGCATAAAGAGAGCTCGGGAGATAGAAAAACTAGCAAAGATTACCCCTAACCCAATTCCAGTAGCTCCCAGGTTCTCAGCGTAAAGAGGCAGCAGCGGTGCAATTATTCCAACTCCAAGCATAGATGAGAAAATGGAAAGAGCCAGGATGGGAAAAACTTTCTTAATCATGCCAATATCTAAAGCATTATAATGCTTTGCTGCTGAACCTGGCAATGGTAGATAATTGCACTCTATAGCCTGTAGCTGGTATAATCAGCTTCAGTAGATTAGGGAGACGGCAACAGTGGTTCTTAGTCAGGAGCAGCCGACGGGTGAAGATAAAAAAATAGAGATAATGCGGCATTCGGCAGCTCATATTATGGCTGAGGCAGTTCAATCTATCTTCCCCGATGCCAGGTTTGGCATCGGTCCGGCTATTGAAAATGGCTTTTATTACGACTTTGAGCTACCCCGCTCATTGACCCCTGATGACTTACCACTCATTGAGGCTAAGATGGGTGAAATAATTGTCTCTAATGTGCCTTTTGTTAGACGAGAAATGGACAAGCAGGAGGCTCAGCAATTGTTTGCTACTCAGCCCTACAAGCTGGAGTTAATTGATGAAATCCCGGATGAAAGGGTTAGCTTATATCAACAGGGGTCATTTGTTGATTTATGCCGTGGACCCCATGTAAATTCTACCGGAGAAATAAAGGCTTTCAAGCTGGTTAGCATCGCTGGAGCCTATTGGCGAGGTGACGAGCACCGCCCTATGTTACAGCGGATATACGGTGTTGCTTTTGACACAGAGGAGGCTTTAGCCGAACACCTGAAGAAGCTTGATGAGGCAGCTAAGCGTGACCATAGGAAGTTAGGCAGAGAGCTTGACCTGTTTAGCATTCGTGAAGAAGCTGGACCAGGGCTGGTTCTCTGGCACCCTAAAGGGGCAGTGATACGCCGCGTTATTGAGGACTTCTGGAGAGTTGAGCACATTAAGCGTGGCTATGATATTGTATACACCCCACATATTGCCAGACTGGATTTGTGGAAGACCAGTGGGCATTGGGAATTTTATCGTGACTACTTATATAGCCCAATGGAGGTGGAGGGGCAGGAGTATATTGTCAGACCAATGAACTGCCTGGGTCATATCTTGATTTATAAAACAAGCTTGCACAGTTATCGTGAATTACCACTGCGTTATGCTGAGCTAGGTACCGTTTACCGCTATGAGCGCTCTGGGGTGCTACACGGTCTGTCCCG
>DAOWKM010000123.1 GCA_030643695.1 Dehalococcoidia bacterium
AGCACTCAGAAAATGCATGCTCGCGGTCCACTAGGGGTAAAGGAACTAACCAGCTATAAGTGGATTATCTTTGGTAGCGGGCAGGTGAGACCCTAAGGGAACTCCAGAGCAGCCTGCTGAGCCTGAAATAGTTGCTTGATACCCTTCTCAGCTAAAGAGAGCAAGGAATCAATGGTCTCCTTAGTGAAAGGTTTACCTTCAGCCGTGCCCTGAATCTCAACAAACCTACCCTTACTGGTCATCACCACATTAAAGTCAACCTCAGCGTTACAGTCTTCATCATAGCACAGGTCTAACAGCATATAGCTATGAAAGATGCCGACGCTGGTAGCAGCCACAGCGCTCTTCAGGGGTATGGATGACAACACCCCGATATTTGCCAGGGTCTGCATGGCTTGATGCAGAGCTACATAGGAGCCGGTAATAGCCGCTGTTCTGGTGCCACCATCGGCTTGCAGCACATCACAATCTACAATTAGGGTTCTTTCCCCCAGCGCAGTGAGGTCGGTTACTGCCCGCAGCGAGCGCCCGATAAGACGCTGTATTTCCTGACTTCTGCCGGCAATCCTGCCCAGCGATGAATCACGCGGGGTACGGGTGACAGTAGAGCGAGGTAGCATAGAGTATTCAGCAGTAATCCAGCCGCTACCCTCTCCCCTAAGAAAGCCGGGTACTTTCTCCTCCACGCTAACCGAGCACAGCACTCGTGTCTTCCCTAATTCTATCAGCGCTGAGCCTTCGGCAAAGTTCTGGAACCCGGGTATTATTTTTATCGGTCGCAGCTCATCCCAGGCACGACCATCAGCCCTTTTCATATAATCTTCCTTTTTAGTCCTCGATGTATATCTGAGTATAACATTGATAGATGGATAAGAACAATTTTTTGAGATTATTTATCTACCTCACCCCCTAGATATTTGTTTAGAACCTACCCCCTTTATCCCCCTCCCTTAATAAGGGAGGGGGAAGATTTTATTAAGAGGGGCTGACGCCCCTCTTAAACACCCCCTTCTTAAATAAGCGGCCAAGTTGTATACTCTTACTAAAGTGCTATAAGGAAGGTTAAGGTATGGAAAGCATATGGAATACGGTTGCTACTATTCTAGCTACTGGGCTAGTAATTTGTGGTAGTTACTTCCTCAGAGATTACTTACAACGCAAAGGAGAGGCAAGAGAGGCTAGAAGAAAATACAGGGAGAGCACTGTCATCCCAATAAGGGGAGCCTTGATGGAAATTCAGAAAAAGCTGGTAATGCGCTCAATGTGGGAATTTGCAAATAAACAGGGTCCATATTCTTTAGACCGATTGTTCCCTGACCGAGCATCGATGGAAAAGTTAAAAGAAGTTATAGTTCAATCTGAAGAAGCAGATATGATTGAAACGATGACGAAACGATTGCCTTTAGTTTATCAGATCAGCAATCAGGAAACAAGGGAATTTTTAGAATCTCTGATTTTTAAATTTGCTTACATGACGCAGGAGGAGAAGGACAAACTAACTCTTGAAGATTGGCATAAAGAATTCTCTTTAGCATTTCAAAAGCTAGAAGATTTTGTAATATTAGCTGACTAAGGGATTAAAATAGGTTATGGTGAATATCAGCCCTGAAATTATCGGCCTGATAGATGAAATCAGGAATGACAAGGTTCATGGCGCTAGCCAGTTGGCAAGGCAGACAGTGAAGGTATTAAAGGTTGCCGCCTGAGGTTAGGGTTAAAAACAAATATAACAACTGGTGCCCCCAAGCGAATTCGAATCGCTGTTACCGGCTTGAAAGGCCGATGTCCTAGACCTCTAGACGATGGGGGCACACTAGCACAGTATAGCAGAGGCAGAGCCAGCCGACAACACGAGCCCCTTCCCATCATCTCTTTTCACCTAATGTGCTACAATATCGCCAAGACAAAATGGATAAAATGGTTAGTCAGGATAAGCCGGCTGGAGTTAAAAAAGGGGGGCGACTACGAAACAAACTCCTTCCCCTATTGATACTGCTCATTGTCATCGCTATTACGGTTGGCATCTTCTACTTTTACCAACACTACCCCACTAGGGTTGACCAACTGAAAGCCTACGGCTATTTGGGTGCCTTCCTTATCAGCCTGACCCTCAATGGCACTGTCATCTTACCGGCGGGCAGTATCCTAATAATTTCCGCACTGGGGGCTCTACTTCCGTCACCTATTGTAGTCGGGTTAGCTGGCGGGGCTGGAGCAGCTATCGGTGAGATAACCGGCTACATGGCAGGCTATAGCGGGCGTGGAATTGCCGAAAAAGGTCAGATGTATAGCCGAGTGGAGGGCTGGGTGAGAAGATGGGGAGCTTTGATTATCTTTATCTTCTCACTGGTGCCCTTGATTTTTGACTTAGTCGGCATAGTTGCCGGTGTCCTTCGCTTCCCCTTCTGGAAGTTCCTGCTGGTATGCTGGCTAGGCAGAACTATACTATATATCATCGCCGCACTAGCTGGAGCCTGGGGCTGGGAAGTAATACTACGCTTCCTTAGCTAGCCCCGCTCCTTAATCTTTATTACCATCAGTGAACCAATCAGAAAACAGACAAAACAAGCCAAAAGCATAACTGAGTAGCCCAAGTTAGGGCTACGAGCATTGAAGAAATCAATCACTGGCCCAATGAGACGCCCCAAGGCGCCACCTCCAGCTATAACTAGATTGGCAAGCCCAAGGTATCTTGCCTCCTCACCCTTACCGACTAAATCCGTAGCCAGAGCCCACTGAGAACTCATCCAAGCCCCGTTAGAAATTCCGAGAAGGGCACCGCAGAGCATTATATGTATATAAGTCTGGGAGAAAAATAGCACCGCCACCCCTAAAGCGCTAAGCAAACAGGCAGGAATCATAACCAGCTTGCGTCCTACCCGGTCAGATAAACGCCCGGCAGGATAAACCGTAGCTATCAAACAAATGCCAACCACCATTATAAGGTCAGCGCATGTTGCCGCTGGATTGACTATACCAACCACATCCCTGAGATAATATAGAGCAAAGGTCATCAGGATAGCCCCCGGGGTAAAGACAAACAGGCAGGCTACCAGAAAGAGTATAAAGTTACGGTTTGCCCTAACATCAATCTTGAAACTTTTATACAGCGATGGCAATAAGGGTAGCTGGGAACCAGCCCCGGGTCGCTCTTTAACCATCAGAACAGTAGCCAGCATCGCCCCCAACAGGACAATAGCCAGCGCCCCTAAACCTAGCCATAACCAGTAGTCTCCCTCACCAGCAGAATAATGACCCATAAAGCGACCTACCACCGCCACCAAGGCAACACCACCGACAACATTGAGTAGACCCCTCACCCCCGAAGCTCGCCCCCTCTTTCCCTCAGGTACCAGGTCAGGAATAAATGCCTGGAATGGTGCCTGTGCCGTATTAGTGCTGATTTGCATCAGGCAATAAATAATGAAGATAGCCACATAACTACCACCAAAGCCTATTCCAGGGAGGAATAGCAAAGCTAACATAGTGCCTAGCAAGATGTAGGGTCGCCGCCGTCCCCAGCTAAAGCCAGAGCGGTCGCTAATCGCTCCAGCCATCGGCTGAGTAGCCATAGCTATCACGGCACCGGCAAAGGTAAGGAGACCAAGATAGGTATTCTTCTGCGCCTCAGCAACAAAGTCCAGCAACCGCACCTGGAGAATAATGGTATGTAAGCTACTCCAAAGGGCAGACAAACCAAAGCCCAAAATAGTAATCTTGACATAATCGGCTAAGCCAAATCTCTCTGGGCTGATGTCCATGCCACTGCTGCTTGCCACTTTTCTCATTATAGTTATGGTAAAGGATAACAGAGATATAGCCAGTAGACAACATTCCAAACTGGAAGCTAGATTGATTTTACCCCTAGTATCAGATATACTGCCTTAAGGTCAAGGGCAAAAATCTAGAGGGAGGTTATTCTTGTCTGAAAGTCAATCTCCCCATCTTGTAGATTGGGCAGTAACAGGGAAATGTAATCTGAGCTGTAGGCACTGTCGGGGCATGATTGGAGAAGACCTCACAACTGAGAGAGCCAAAAAGCTCGCTGTTGAGATAGCTGAGCTGAAACCTAATTGGGTCATTATTGAAGGGGGGGAGCCACTCCTTCGGGAAGACCTATTTGAGTTATTAGAGCTAATGCGGCAAAGACAGCTTGAGGTTCACCTGATTACCAACGGCATGCTGCTAACTCCCGAGGTGATTACCACCCTAAAGCAGCTAGGGGTGAAGGTAATGATAAGTATTGATGGTGCTACCCCGGAAACCTACGAGGCAGTAAGGAGAGGTGCTAGCTTTGAACGAGTGGTGCAAGCGGCTCGCGCTTGCGTCAGGGACAGGCTCCTAGAGGCGATAAATTTCACCATTATGAAACGGAATTACCTTGAAATACCAGGGATTTTGGAACTAGCTGTGTCAATTAGGGTAAAGCGGGTGACGTTTATTGGACTCAAGCCATGCCAAGACTACCGTAACGAGCTTCTTTCTCCTCAGGAGTATGGGGAGGCTATAAAGCTTGCCTGCCAAGGGGCGTTGAAGACAGGGATTGAGTTCTTCTTTGATGAGCCGTTCTTTTGGGCTACAGTTAAGGAGTGGAAGCTTCTGGCTCAGGTGCCAGCGGAGGGTGCCGGGATTTTATTCCCGGTAACTACGGCATGCATTTTTGGTGACTATCTCTTCATTGAACCTAATGGCGAAGTAAAACCCTGCAGTTTTGCCCCCATGGTTTTGGGTAATGTTAAGGAGAAGCCCCTCGACAAAATATGGGGTGAGGCACTTTCCTCTCCCCTAATTCACCAGATTAAAGACCCGAAAAGCCGAACTGGATACTGTCAGAGTTGCCAATATCTAGAAGACTGTAAGGGGTGTCGCTCCAGAACCTTCGTCCTCACCGGAGACTGGTTTTCTTCAGACCCTGTCTGTCCTTTAAGTCTTAAATTAGCCGTCAAAGAGGGTTAGAAATGAGAATTGTAGGTATTGACCCCGGAACGGGAAGCTTTGACTTCTTTGGTATGGATGGGGGAAAGATTATTCTGGATACTTCCGTGCCGGTGCCTGAGGTTGCCCAAAACCCCAAGGTGCTCCTGGATGCAGTTAGAAGTGTCTTCCCATTGGATATGATAGTAGGTCCCTCTGGTTATGGTCTGCCGGTCACCCCTATCAGAGATATAATTGAAAGGGAACTAACCCTGATGGTGCCTGATGACAAGAGTATTCCGTTATATGATGGCATCAGGATGGTTATCAGGTCAATGCAGGCTGAAGGCTTCCCGGTTTATTTCACCCCGGGGGTTATTCACCTCTCAACCGTGCCTGCCTATAGAAAAGCCAACAAGATGGATATGGGCACTGCTGATAAGGTGTGCTGTGTTGCCCTAGCAATCAGGGATCAAGCAGAACTCTACGGTATAGACTACAATGAGACCTCTTTCATCCTGGCAGAGGTGGGTTACGCCTTCAATGCTGTAATCGGTGTTGACAGAGGAAAAGTGGTTGACGGCTTGGGAGGGACATCGGGGGGACCTGGTTTCATTACTTTGGGGAATATGGATTCTGAGCTGGCGGTGCGCCTGGGAAAGTTTCCTGGGGTAGTGCTCTTTAGCGGTGGTGCCAAAGATATGAGCGGTAAGGATGATTTAACCCCTGAGGAGCTGGCTAAGGAGCATCATAAATATAAAGAAGCTTGGAATATGATATTGGAGAGCATACTTAAAGGGGTAGCGGCGATGATGGTTGCTGTGGAGAAGCCAAGAGAGATTCTGCTTTCGGGTAGGCTCTCCGGAATCCCCGAGATTGCCCAAGCGCTGACGGTTAAGTTTGCTCATTTCGGAAAGGTGCGGAAGGTGGGGAGACAGGCCAGAGTAGCCAAGGAAGCTGCCGAAGGGGCATATATTATTGGCGAAGGGTTATTAGGCGGCAAATATAAAGGTATTGTTGATTCTCTGGAGCTCAGGCAAGCCAAAGGCACCATGTTTGACCATATTCTACTCAAGGGGATTGAGCTAGAAAAGCCATAGTAATTAATGTAGTGAGAGTGATACAGTAGTGCTCTCAAAAATTCTTGCTAGCTTTTCATCTCGTATGTCTATTTCATAATGGCAGTATAAACGCCAAAGAGCTTGCCATAAAGGATCTGAAGGGGGGAGATATTTTACACATAACTTAAGCTCTTTGCTTGCCTCTTTATGGTCGATCACGGTGCCGTGTGACAGATACCGTTTGGTGTCGGCGAGTTTTCCCGCTATTTCTTTTGCCCTTTCCGGTTGGCCCTTACATTGAGTACGGTTAAGCCATTTTTCAGCGAATCGTTGTGAGCGGAGTAGCGCCTTTTTGCAATAATCAATTAGCGCAGGGTCAAGTTGCTGAAGCAGTGGAAAATATACAGGAGACAGCCTACCTTCAGCTTGCTCTTCTTCTTTAATAGCCGTCAAACCATCCAAGAAAGATTGGGCTGGGCGGTCCATTATCTGCCCGCTGGCGGTGGTTACAATAACCTGAGGGTCAATGGGACCTAGCTCCGAGGTATAGCCCATAACAATTTCATCCGCTGCCAAGGCGATTAGGGTTGCTGCACTTTTGGCACTTTCAGTAACGATGACCCTAAAGCTCTTTGTATTGTTTCTACACATATAAATGATTTTTTCTGCTACATCTATGTCACCACCAGAGCTTTGCAATAAAAGGTCTAAATCTTTGTCAGCTTTATCTTGCAGTAAGTCACCAAATGCCAAAATATCATTTTGGTTAATGCTTCCGCCAGGGTGTTGGGGATTTGCGATGTAGACAATTAACTCTCGCTTTGTTGCAGTTTCGATATCCTCTAGCAGTTGCCGACGCAAATATCGGTCTTTATGAATGGAATGATATAGAGGTGTTTGTGGGGGAAGGTTAATAGGCATAAAGGCTATTCCTTAAACGAGGCTCCGAAGACAAAATACTCGTTTGAGCGCTCCCTCTTTTGGGGCGCTTTTTGATACTTCTCCCAATCACGAAGAAACTGATTATAAGAGTGACCTAATTCAGGTTGCTCTTTGAGTAAGCGCTCTTTATCCTCAAAGAGCTTTCGGATGTCTTTGTCTTCTGTATTTCTTGCCATAATTTCCTCCCAAAAGGATGTGCTAATCCCAATAGAATAGTTATATATCGTTATATTTACTATTATAACATTATTAATAATAAATAATACTAACAACTGTAAATATTATACTACAATTGTCAATAAGATTGTGTCTATGAGCAAACAGAGGATCTCACGGGTAAATTGCCAGCGCCTCAAGTCCAGTAGTCTCAGGCAAGCCAAGCATGAGGTTCATATTCTGGATGGCTTGCCCCGCCGCCCCTTTAATCAGGTTGTCAGTGGAGCTAATAACCACCAGCCTCCCCGTCCTGGTGTCAATAGTGGGGTGAATAAGACAGAGGTTGTTTCCCCAGGTGTGCTTGGTATGAGGGGGAAATTCAACTACCTTGACAAAGGGCTCGTCCTTATAGAAGTCCTGATAGAGCTGAAATAGC
>DAOWKM010000043.1 GCA_030643695.1 Dehalococcoidia bacterium
CTACCCTCAGCTCAGCTCTATTAATCTAACCGAGCTAAAGGAGTTTATCTACTGGCTATTTAAGTATCGGCTAAAACAGTGTGAAAAGGCTAGGGTTGCCAGTGATACCAAGAAGGCACTGGAGCAATTGAGACGCAATGGGGTCTCAATGCTTTTTCTGGGAGGATGATAACTGATTAACCACCCAATACGATAGGCGAGAAGACCTTAGTAGCTAACAGCAGCTTGAAATATATTGCCCCAAATTGTCATCAAAGCTACCGTGAAGTTATTGAGGACTCTCTGTAGGTAGCACGCCAATGGAAATACCTAACCACAGCTTCCGCTTAATACAAACCTGCCCGGACAGCAGTGCTCGTGCCGGGGAATTGATAACGCCGCACGGTACGGTGCCTACACCGGTATTTCTGCCCGTAGGTAGTCAGGGAGCGGTTAAAACACTGACCCCCGAGGAAGTTAAAGATATTGGAATAGCAATGGTATTGGCTAACACCTACCATCTCTATCTCAGGCCGGGTATTACTGTAATTGAAGCGATGGGGGGTTTACATAAATTCATGGCTTGGGACAGAGCTATTCTTACTGACAGTGGTGGTTATCAGATATTTAGCCTGGCATCGCTACGCCGGGTCAGTGATGAGGGGGTTATATTCCGCTCCCATATTGATGGCAGCCAACACTCTCTTACCCCTGAGTTAGCTATTCAGTTCCAGGAGGCTCTTGGTGCCGATATTATCATGGCTCTGGATGAGTGCCCAGCTCATGATGATAGCTTTGACAAGGTGCAAAGGGCAATGAGCCGAACACATCAATGGGCAGAGAGATGCCAAAGAGTTCAAAAGCGTAGCGACCAGGCTTTATATGCTATTGTGCAAGGGGGTACCTTTCCGCAACTTCGGCGTCAGTCGGCTGAATTCCTTACCTCGCTGGAATTTCCCGGTTATGCTATTGGCGGCTTGAGCCTTGGCGAACCTAAAAGGGTAACCCTGGCCATGACTGAAGAAACAGTGGCTTTGCTGCCACAGAATAAGCCACGCTACCTTATGGGGGTAGGCTCTCCAGAGGATTTGCTTGAGGGTGTAGCCAGGGGAATTGATATATTTGACAGTGCCCTGCCTACTCGCATCGCCCGGAATGGTGCACTCTTTACCTGGCAAGGCAGGCATAATATCCGAAATGCTGCCTATAGTCAGATGGAACAGCCTGTTGACCCCGATTGCAATTGCTATACCTGTCGCACTTTCTCAGCGGCTTATCTACATCACCTATTTAGTTGCCAGGAGCTATTAGGGTATAGGCTAGCCACTATCCACAATCTAAGCTTCATTAACAACCTAATGCATAAAATAAGGGGTGCCATCTTGAATGGCACCTTTAACTCTTTCAAAGACAGTTTCCTGGCAAGTTACCAGCCCACAGATGAGGATGTACGGCTTAGCCAGAAACAAAAGTGGCTAAAATCACGAAACCTGAGCCAATAACTCAGGTCGTTTATTGAGTGTAGATAGTTGATTAATCCTCACTAACTGGGTCAACCCTCACTCCCTTGGAGATAACCCAGGCAATTCCAGCTTCGATATTCTGCTCTTCACCATCAAGTTCCAATACTATCCGGCCTCTGTCCCCTGCCACGTCAGCCTGGCGAATATTGGTTACTATCTTAAATTGTTGTCCAAGGTTATAGATAATTGGTTCGGTAATTGTTTCTGGAGTATAGGTAAGCATTACCCGCCGTTTTGCCATTTCTGCCCCCTTCTTACGCTTGACAAACCTTTACTTCACCCCAAAGCCCCACTTTGTCATCTTTAATAATTAGCAACCCCTTCAAACCCTCAATACCTTTGGCAAATTCAATCCCTCTCGGGATGTCACTGGACTGGACAATCAAGTTGCCTATAGCCGTGGCAGCAGCATCGGCCAGGGTAGCTGATTGAGAAAGGACTACAACAGCATCAGCCTTCCCATAACTTAGAGAATGCCCCACTGTTCCCGAAGAGGTGCAAATTCCCAGTGGTGTATCCTCTCCATTGATTTCCAGACCAATTTTACCAGTTAAAGACGATTTGCCGGCATAAATCCCCACTATTCTTTTCTCCGAGCTTTTCAGGTAGATATCGCCCCCGTTTTCCACAATTATCTCCGGTGAGAAGACTAGTAGCTCATTACCAACAAATTCAGCTATAGCCCCGGCTACTGAAGCCATGGGACCAATCCCAACCCTTGCTGCTGACTCTGCCATTGCCTTTACAATATGCGGAGCATTCTCATCAACGGGGAGCGGTTCGTGGGAGGTTAAAAAACTAGGGTGTTGCCCAATATA
>DAOWKM010000112.1 GCA_030643695.1 Dehalococcoidia bacterium
ATTGTGGCTGAAGGTATGGAGTCAGGCGGGCATATCGGGGAAACAACGACCATGGTTTTAGTGCCTCAGGTAGTGGATAATGTCCGAATACCGGTAGTGGCTGCCGGTGGTATTGGTGATGGGCGAGGTCTAGCCGCTGCCCTAGCCCTTGGGGCTCAGGGTATCCAGATGGGAACACGCTTCATCTGCAGTGAGGAGTGTATTGCTCACCCAAAATATAAAGAGAGGATTCTGAAGGCACATGATAGGGCTACTGTGGTTACCGGACAAACTATGGAGCACCCCCTGCGCAGCCTGCAAAACAGGCTGACACGGCAATTCCTAGCACTGGAGAAGGCTGGAACATCTAAAGAGGAACTGGACTTATTTGGTCGGGGCAGAATGTATCTGGGGCTGATTAAGGGTGATGTTAATGAAGGTTCACTACTCTCAGGACAAATCGCTGGATTGATAAAGGAGATTAAACCGGTTAGAGTTATTATAGAAGAAACGATAGCTGAGGCTGAAGCAATAATTAAGTCCACTGAAAAGAGGATTTACTATGGCTGAGCTGATGACAGTAGCCTATGTCTTCCCTGGGCAGGGTTCTCAGAGAGTAGGCATGGGGCAAGACCTTTATGATAGTTTTGATTCAGCTAAAGCAATCTTTGAGCAGGCTGATGATACATTGGGATTTGCTCTATCCCGATTATGTTTTGACGGTCCAGAGGATGAGCTTCGCCAGACTATCAATGCCCAGCCAGCACTGGTAACCGTCAGCTTCGCTTGCTTGAAAGCTATTCAGGATATGAGTGGTAGCAATGGATTACCACCTCCCGCTTTTGTTGCCGGTCATAGTCTAGGTGAGTATACCGCACTAGCCGCTGCCGGGGTGCTCGATTTTGCCACCACCGTTTATCTAGCTCGAGAGAGAGGACGGTTGATGGATGAGGCGGGACGGAAGAAACCGGGGGGCATGATGGCAATAATCGGGCTTGATGAGGCTCCGCTGGCTGAGGTCTGTGCCAAGACTAACACCCAGATTGCTAATATTAATTGCCCCGGTCAGCTAGTAATCAGCGGGGCAAAGGAGGACCTAACTAAGGCTACAGATTTAATTAAGTCCAGAGGAGCTTATCGCATTATCCCCTTACCAGTAAGCGGTGCCTTTCATATGCCACTGATGCAATCGGCGGCTGAGGGTATGGCTGAAGTTCTTGCCTCGCTCTCCTTTCACCAACCGCTTATTCCCATTATAGCTAATACCACGGCTCAGCCAATAACCACTGCCGAACAGGTGAAGGCAGAATTGCTCAGGCAATTGTGTAATGGTATTCAGTGGCAACGCTCTATTGAGTATATGGTGAGTAACGGTGTGTCTACCTTTATTGAGATAGGCCCGGGGAGAGTGCTTAGTGGTCTCATTGGACGAATAAACCAAAATGTTAACACGCTGAATATAGGCGATGCCCGGGCTATCAAGGATTATTTATCAACCGATAACCACCATAGAGCCTGCTAGGAGGTAGAAATATGCAAAATTTAGCCTATATCTTAATCGGCCTCGGCATACTGGCTTTAATCGGCTGGGGATTCCAAAGCTTTTTTCTAGCCAGCGATATTCCGCTACTTATTCGGATAGCCACTGGAGTTATTACGGCTGGGGTGCTAATTCTTATCGGAGTAGCCATCAAAGACAGGCTGGTTAAGGCTAAAACCGAGGATTTCAAGGAGGTAAAAAAGTGATTGTTACCACCTCAGGACAGATAGAAGGCAAGGCAATTGTTAAAATGGTAGGTCTGGTTAAGGGTAGCACTATTCGGGCAAGGCATTTGGGCAAGGATATTATGGCTGGGTTGAGGGGAATGGTGGGTGGCGAGATAACCGAATACACCAAGATGATGGCTGAGGCCAGAGAGGAAGCTATCCAGAGGATGATAGCGGACGCTGAAAAGCAAGGGGCTAACGCCATAGTCAGTATGAGGTTCTCCACCTCAATGATAATGCAGAATGCGGCTGAGGTGCTAGCCTACGGAACTGGTGTAGTGCTGGGATAGCTTAATAAACAATTTGTGGGATAAGTAATGAACCTTGCTAATAGAGTGGCTATAATTACTGGCAGCGGTCGTGGCATAGGCAAAGCTATTGCCCTGAGATTAGCTGAGACTGGAGCCACGGTTGTGGTCAATGATATAGACGAGTCGGCACAGGGTGTGGCTGAGGAAATCAAAGCCATGAACCGGCAGAGCCTGGCTATCCTGGCTGATGTGAGTTTATCATCAGATGTAGCCAGACTGGTAGAGACAACCAGGGCTACCTATGGGAAGATTGATATTCTGGTGAATAATGCCGGAATTACTCGCGACCAGCTCGTGGTGAGAATGTCAGACGAGGACTGGGACAGGGTATTAACGGTTAACCTGAAGAGCACCTTCCTTTGCACCCGAGCCGTATTGAGGCATATGATTAAACAGCGCTGGGGCAGGATTATCAGCATTGCTAGTATTGTTGGCATAGTAGGTAACCCCGGACAGGCTAACTATGCTTCGGCTAAAGCGGGCATTATTGGCTTCACCCGAACTGTAGCCAAGGAGGTAGCTTCCCGGGGCATTACGGTTAATGCTATTGCCCCCGGCTTTATTGACACCGAAATGACCCAGCAACTAGGAGAAGACCGGAGGCAAGAGCTGATGAGGCATATCCCGCTCGGTTATCTTGGCTCTCCCCGTGATGTAGCTGAAGCGGTTGCTTTCCTAGCTTCCGAAGAGGCACGGTATATTACCGGGCAGGTCCTGAATGTAGACGGAGGCATGGCAGAAGCCTGGCTATGAACATAATTGATTCCTATCAGTTCGGACTAATAGTAATTAACGGCGAGAAGCATAGCTCAGATGTAATCATTTTCCCCAACAGGGTTAGAGATAACTGGAGGAAAAAGATAAGTCATCAGCTACACCTTGAAGATATAACTGAGGTTATACCCGAAAAGCCTGAGGTGCTGATAGTTGGCACTGGAGCCTTCGGTTTGATGAAGGTACCACCTGAGACAAGGCAAGCTGTTGAGGCTCAGGGCATTAAGCTTATTGCCGAGACTACTGATAATGCCTGCCATACATATAACCAGCTTTGTCATTCTCAGAAGGTGGTAGCCGCCCTCCATATTACCTGCTGAATCTGAAAGGGAAGCTAGCTGTTGACTGGCAAATCTATAAATGTTAGCCTAGGTCTGGAGGTAATCTATGACAGGGGGACGGCGAAAAGCAAGGGGACTGGCTCTCCAGGCACTATATGAGGTTGATTCTACCGGACATGATATTGAAAGCGCAGTGGCTCACCTTCTGGCTGCCGGGGAATTGTCTGCGGAGAATGATGCCTTTGTCCGCGGGTTGGTCAGCGGCGTTATCCAGAATAAGGACAAGATTGATGAGAATATTCGGAGCTTTGCCCCAGCCTGGCCCATAGAACAGATACCGGCGGTTGATAGGAACATTCTAAGGCTTGCAATATTTGAACTTTTATTTGATAATAAGGCACCGGTTAAGGTAGCGATAAATGAAGCGGTGGAGCTGGCGAAGGCCTTCGGCAGTGATAATTCGTCAAAATTTGTTAATGGAGTTTTAGGTTCAGTTAGTGCTCTCGCCGATAAATAGAAGAACTCAGGAAGGGGGATAGGCAGTGGCTACCATTTACGAGCGATTAAAAAAGATAGTTGTGGAGCAGCTTGGTGTTGAGGATGAGGAGGTAATGTCCTCAGCTAGCTTTGCTGATGATTTAGGGGCTGATTCTCTAGATTTAGTAGAGCTGATAATGTCTTTAGAGGAGGAGTTTGGTAATTCATCTCAGAAGGTTGAGATACCAGATGAGGATGCCGAGAAGATGGTAACCGTCCAGGACGCCATTGATTATCTTAAAGACCGGGGCATTAAGGATAATTAAACTAGGAAAACAGTGTGATTAAAGCAGTATTTTTTGATTGGTTTAACACTCTAGCCCGCTTTGACCCCCCTCGAGAGGAACTACACAGCCAGGTTTTTCATGAATTTGGCATTGAGGTATCCCCCAAGGAGCTATTACCCGGCCTTTTGGTCGCTGATAAGAACTGGTTTGAAGAAAATGCCAGAGCTAAGGTTGAAAAAAGAAGCCCTGAGGAGCAGGCTGAACTTGGCATTCGCTATGAGAAAGATGTATTAACTGAAGCTGGGGTCAGCGCTCCTAAAGAGACGCTCATCAAAGTTCTAAAGAGGTTGAATCAAGCATATAAGGGGATAACCTTTGTTCTGTTTGATGATGTGCTATCAACCTTGAAAACATTGAAGGAGCAAAGGTTCATTCTGGGCTTATTAACCAATTTAAATAAAGATATAACCTCTATTTGTCACCACCTGGGCGTGGAACCCTATCTTGACTTTGTTGTTACCTCTCAGGAGGCAGGGGCTGACAAGCCTGAGCCTGCCATTTTTCTGGCAGCATTAGACCGAGCTAAGGTAGACGCCTCAGAAGCAGTTCATGTCGGTGACCAGTATAAACTAGATGCAGTCGGCGCCAGAAGAGTGGGTATTACCCCCATACTTATTGACCGCTATGACTTATACCCTGAGGTTATTGACTGCCCCCGAATTCATAGCTTGAGCGAAGTAACTGAATACCTCTAGTGGGTTAATTGCTCAGGACTATTTCTCCCCCAGCAATTCAGCAATCTCTACCTTCCCCTTCTTGATATATTCCGCCTGCCCGGGGTCAAGAATCTCTAGTAACGCCAGAAATTCACCGACATGCTCCTTCTCATCATCCCGAGCGTGAGCTAACACCTTCTTAGCTTGCTCATCATCGGTAGCATCAATATGAGCCTGGTAGAGAGCAACAGCGTCCAGTTCGGCAGCTATATCTTGCCTAATAGCCCGAGCCAGTTCCTCGGCAGTCATCTTTCGTGATACCATAGTTCCAAAAGGATTACTGAAGTCCATTTTTCACCCCCTGTGAATGTAATATAACTCTTCTAGCTAGATTTCCACAAACCGTGGATATTGCAATACTCTCTAGCTGCTACCTTTTGTGGGCCAATTTCAAACTCCGCTTCTGGCTTATCACTGGGTCTAAGGAACTTCCGGTAACTATCACCGTCAGCAATTATTTCTACCCACTCTATGTAGTGCTTTTCCTCCATCGGGTGAGGAACATCGCCAACCTTGACTCTTATTCCTCTATCGGTTGTTTCTACCACCGGCACATGCTTTTCCAAGCCGGTATCCGCTATCTTCTCCTGAAGCAATTCCATCGGCTGGCCGCAACAGACCAATTCCCCTTTTCCGGCATGTAATACTTCGACTATATTGCCGCAAACATTGCACCTGTAGACCTGCTTTTGTGCTGTC
>DAOWKM010000004.1 GCA_030643695.1 Dehalococcoidia bacterium
AAACTCACAAAAGAATTCCGGATTAGCCTCACTGATCCGTTCAATAGTGTCCCAAAGCACTTGTGGCTCTTTGGGGATAATATCACCCATTATTCCTTTAATTCCTTTGTCTATGACTATCTCAACGTAATCAGAAAAGGGCATTTCTTCTTCAATAATAGTATCAACTACTTTTTTGAAGCTCTCCAACATCTTCTTCGATTGATCTGACATGGTCATTTTCAGTTCAGTCATAAATCCTCTTCGCTCCTTTGCCCCCCTTCTCTTCAGAAGGGGAGAGATTTTGGAGAGGGGCGAAGCCCCTCTCTTACCTATACTCCCCCTTCCCTTAATAAGGGAAGGGGGTCAGGGGGATAGGTTACCCTGCTCTATAATACCACCAAGCTATTTGCTGTCTTTATTTAAGCTGTCCGCTTCCCCTAAAACGGTAGTAAAAGAGGGGGGCAACGCCAATCACTGCCCTATTGACCCTCTTTTTGAGGGAACATTTACCTTTACGCCCATCCTGTAATTCAAGCATATACCCTTCGCCATCCCTAATACGCAAATATTCGGTGAAGGTGAGGTCTCCCCACCAGTTGGTTTCTGACTCATCATAGAATTTATAATTAACCTCTGCCAGGAACTTCCCATCCCAATGCCTGTAGAGTTTACCTTTACCCAACTTCACGCCTTCCTTTCTAGAGCATTACTAAGTTATTGCGGTGCACTACCTCGGAGCCATAGTCATAGCCAAGGATGGTGGCAATTTTTCTGGAGTGTGCTCCTTTAATAGTGCCAATATCACTGGAGCTATAGTTGGTTATGCCACAGCCGAGGCGAATCCCCTGATTATCACAGATGTTGACTATGTCACCGCGCTGGAATTCACCTTCAACCTGTCTGATGCCGGCGGCTAGCAGGCTTCGCTTTTGCTTTTTCAAAGCTAGGGCTGCTCCGGAATCTATTATCAGCTTGCCTTTGGTAGAAAGACCGCTGAGCATCCAGCGCTGGCGGCTCTCCAGCTTGCTGGTGGTTGGCAAAAAGCGGGTGCCTATAGCCTCACCAGTGACCAGCTTCAAAATAATATCTGGCTCTCTGCCGTCAGCGATGACTACTGTTACCCCTGAGGCAGTAGCCAGCTTGGCTGCCTCTATCTTGGTAGTCATGCCACCGATGCCAAGGTTGCTAGCCGCTTCCGCTGCCATCTGCTCAATCTTTGAATCTATCCTATCCACTTCTGTTATCAGGCGAGCACCAGGGACGGAGCGGGGGTCAGCAGTGTATAGCCCGGCAATATCAGTAAGGATTAACAGCAGGTCAGCATCAACCAGATTAGCTACCATAGCTGACAGGTTATCGTTATCACCGAATTTAGCTTCCTGAATCTCATCCACCGCCACCACATCATTCTCATTAATGATGCATAACACCCGGAGCTCTAGCAAAGCCAGAAGAGTATTGCGGGCATTTAGGTAACCGGCACGGTCGGCTAGGTCAGCTTTGGTAAGTAAAGCCTGAGCCACAGTGATATTATGTTGGCTGAACAGTTGCTCATAGATATACATCAGGCGATTTTGTCCTACTGAAGCCAATACTTGCTTAAAAGGGATACCTTTAACCTTGCTGGTCAGCCCTAGTTTGTGTCTGCCCGAGGCTATGGCTCCAGAGGAAACTACCAGTAGCTCCAGACCCTGCTGATGAAGCTGTGCCACCTGAGCCACCAAGCTTGACATTATCTCCTGATTCAGCTGGTCGCTGCCACTAGTAAGAAGAGAAGTGCCAAACTTAGCCACTATTCGGTGATATAGGTTACCCATTTATAGCCAACTTAAATAAATTTACTCCATTATAGCAAGCAGATGTGGATTGAGCAAAGCCCTGGTAGTTCTACCCCCTTGAACTAGTTCAGGCAGATAGGTTTCAGATAGATAGGTGGTGCCTCGGATAGTTTTTATGTCATTGCGAGCTGAAGGCGTGGCAATCTCGGTGGGGGGCTTTTAGGGATTGCTTCAGCACTCTGTGTCTGGCAATGACGGGAGAGCGCTGCGCTTTGTGATGGAAAAGGGAGTCATGTGTCGCTAATCAAATGAATGAGTACACTACCTTTCCTTTTGGCTTTATCCTGTGCTACACTTTTGCTGAGGGCTAGGCCGTTTCGGCTAGCCCTAGGGGTGTTTGGGGAGAAAATGCAGTTAGAGTTAACTCAGCTACTACATCTTATTGAGGAGATGTCTGCCTACCGTCAGCTGGTAGCGAAACTCAAGCAACCTGATGGCAATGTCAGGGTGGTGGTGCTTGATGCGGCTAAACCCTATCTCGTCGCTGCTTTATACCGCAGTCTGAGGCTACCTATGCTGATAGTTACCGCACAACCAGAAAATAGTAAGAAGCTCTATGAGCAACTCTTAATCTGGTGTAGTTCTAGTCAGGTAAAACTCTACCCTGAGCCTGATGCTTTACCCTATCAGCGTATTGCCACAGATACCTCCACCGAACTGGAAAGACTCCAGGTGCTGTCGGCTTTAGTTAGTTATAAGGCGGGTGGCAATTCTCCCTTAATTGTTGCCTCAGCCCCGGCTGTTATACAGAAGACAACCCCTTATCGTGATTTCACCTCTAGCTGCCATACCATAAGGTTAGGGATGGAGGTTGAGCCATTTCAGCTACTCAGTAAATGGGAGGCTATGGGTTACCAGAGGGAGAGTGTAGCCGAGGTGCCGGGCACAGTGAGCCATCGTGGCGGCATCATTGACATCTATCCTCCCACCAGCGAACTGCCGGCCAGACTCGAGTTCTTCGGTAATACGGTGGATAGTATCCGACTCTTTGACCCGATAAGCCAGCGCTCAGTAAGGTCAGT
>DAOWKM010000118.1 GCA_030643695.1 Dehalococcoidia bacterium
AATAATGTCACTACTAAAAAAGCTAAGAGCAGATACTACCCATTGTATCAAACTTTTATTGCCAACAGTTTCTAACGCCTTCTCGTACCCCAAGCGCAAACCCTTGCCACCAGCAAGAACAATAGAACCTATATCCAAAGTATATTTCTCAGTTCTTCTAAACTTACCCCTATACTATTTTACCACATCAGTCAATAGCCTCTACGGGGAATTGGAACTTGCGAAGGGGCCAAGCTCTCAAAGCTACCCTTGATAAATAATCTCAGTTTAGTGCCTATAACGCTGGCTTCAGGACTACAATTTTAGTGGTTGCTGGAAGCTCTCCTTGTTTAAACTCCACTTCGCTGGTATCCAGTCGGCTTACACCCTCTTTCCCCTGAAGAAATTCATCCACACCGGCTAGAGGAAAGGTACACTTATCGTTTCTGAAGTGCATAGGTATAATCACCTTAGGCTTAAGCCTATCACAAAGTTGACCAGCTACTTTAGCATCAATGGTAAAAAACCCTCCCACCGGAATGAGCAGTATATCCACACTAGCTAACTCGGCAACTTGCTCATCACTGAGGGGGTGACCCAAATCACCAAGGTGACAGACCCTTATCCCATCCACTTCAAAGCAGAATATGGTGTTTTTGCCTCTCTGCTTTCCCTCAGTATTATCATGGTAAGTAGGGATACCTTTAAATTCTATCCCTTCAGCTCTTGCTGTCCCCCTAACTACCTCAGGACTACCCCGAACCGCGGATACATTACTATGGTCGGTATGCTCATGGCTTACGGTAACAATATCAGCCGACTCTTTTATTTCACCGTAGTTCAAGTTCTCAGTGGTTACATAGGGGTCAGTGATTATTTTTGTTCCGGTCTCTGAGGTAATCATAAAGGAGGCGTGTCCCAGCCATTTAATCTTCATAATCCAAGCCCTCCTTTCTTGGCTTACTATTTAGCCAGAGACAGGACAAGGTTCACCAGGGTTCTTACCGGCACCCCAGTAGCCCCTTTAACCAGGTAATTTTTCTCTTTATCAGTCATACTGGTGCCGGCAATATCCAGATGAACCCATGGGGTATCACCAGCAAATTCAGACAGGAACTGAGCGGCAGTGATAGCACCCCCCTCCCTACCACCAACATTCTTAATATCAGCTACATCGCTCTTGTTCTGCTCCTTATACTGGTCATACATTGGCATCTGCCAGATAAGCTCCCCAGCCTCAGCACCAGCGGCAATTATCCTATCTATTAGCTCCTGGTTATTACCAAATGCACCGGTGCACACACTACCCAGTGCTATCCTCATGGCTCCGGTTAAAGTGGCTACATCAATCATAAATTTAGCACCGAACTTTCTGACATAGCCTAAAGCATCAGCTAAAATAAGGCGTCCCTCAGCATCAGTGGAGATAATCTCAATAGTCTTACCACTCATCGCTGTTAAAATATCACCTGGCTTCAAAGCATTTTCGCTGGGTAGGTTTTCCGTAGCTGGGATAATAGCCATAACATTAATCTTCGGCTTGAGCTGGGCAATGGCACTTATCGCTGCCATAACGGCAGCGCCGCCAGCCATATCTCCTTTCATCTTATCCATCTTGGCTGATGGCTTTATAGAAATACCTCCGGAATCAAAGGTTATTCCCTTACCGACTAATGCCACATCAATTTCGCTTGAATCGCCCCCCCTATAATGGAGAACAACAAATTTAGGCGGTTGCCGACTCCCCTGAGCCACACCTAATAGTGCCCCCATCCCTAATCCCTGCATCTGCTCCCGCTCAAGAACATTGAGTTCAAGCCCACAGGTCTCAGCCAGTCTTCTTGCCGTTTCAGCCATCTGACTGGGTGTCATATGGTTAGCTGGCTCATTGACCATATCACGAGCCAGATTAGTTGCCTCAGCCATAACCTTGCCTCTGTGGTAGCCTTGTTCTAAAGCGGGTAGCCTAGACTCATCATTGCTCACTATTAAGAGCTGCTTAATCTCACCATATTCAGCTTCCTTGGTTATATGCCTACGAAATGAGTAGACGCCAAGCAGAGCGCCCTCGGTTATTGCTTGAGCAGCACCCTCCGGAGTTATTCCGGCTATCCCCGCTCCTTGAGCCATAGTAGCGATACTATTTACCCCCTTCTGCCTAAGTAACCGGCAGGTCTCAGCTATTGCCCCACGAACCTTATCCTGGGATAGCTCCTGTTGCTTACCCAAGCCAGCAATCACCACCCGAGCTGCCGGGAGCTTACCCAAGCTATGGATACTAGTAACCTCATTCAGTTTACCCTTAATCTCACCCTGACTGATAAGCTGGGAAATAGCTCCATCCAAAGCTTTATCTATAGTAGCTATGTCACCCTCGGGGCGTTCCATACCCTCAAAAAAGGGCACAATAAT
>DAOWKM010000091.1 GCA_030643695.1 Dehalococcoidia bacterium
CCCCTCTCCACCCCTCCATCAGCTAGAGCATCCCTGATACCTGTGCTGCTTTCCACTTCACCGTCTATCATTACCGGGGGAATTACCGTTACACTGAAGTTCATATCCTGTCCCAGCGTGCGGAGAGCATCAGTGTTACCCTCTCTGTTTCGGCCTAAGGTAAAGTCATGCCCAACTACCAATCCACGCATTCTAAGATATTTCTTTAGTAGGCTGATAAATTGGCCAGCGTTGAGCTGAGCTAACTCACGGGTGAAGGACAGGGTAATGATAGCTTCAATGCCTTCATTTTTGAGAAGACTGGTTCTTTGGGCAAGGTTAGTCAAGAACGGTAGCTTAGACCGAGGTGACAATACCTCCCGGGGATGCTGGCGAAAGGTTACTACCCCGCTAAGCAAATTCTGCTGTCTGGCCCGCTCGGTCAACTGTGAAATCAGGTATTTATGACCGAGGTGAACCCCATCAAAGACACCGATGGTTAGCAGCATACCTCTCTCGGGTGATACCTCAGCCAACTCTTCTTCTACCGGCATAACTCCCCCTGAGCAGCATTATTGGTAACAATATAGCATTAGGCAGGCAAGAAATAAAAAGAAGAAGCATTAAACTTACCAAACAATAGGTTACTATCTTCGCCCCATACCCACCGCCAAAATCACAAAATAGAAAAGCTGGGCTACCGCCTGGAGTAAAGCAGCCACATAGGTCAGAGCCGCTGCGGAAAGAACAGCGCTAGCGCCTTCATATTCACGAGCTGAAACCAGCCCGGTTTTCTGCAACATTTGGCGGGCACGATTTGAGGCATCATACTCCACCGGGAGAGTAACCAGAGCGAAAAGCACCGCCGCAGCAAATAGCCATATCCCCACCCACATAACATCCAACCCAAAGCCAGCACCAAACATATATAAAATTAGACCGAGGATAACACAGATGAAACCAAACCGGCTCCCCAGGTTAGCCACTGGCACCAGAGCGGTGCGCACCCTCAGCGGGGCATAGCCAACATTATGCTGAACGGCATGCCCTACCTCATGAGCGACAATGCCCACTGCTGCCACCGATGGGCTATTAGCCACACCAGATGACAGCCGCAATACCTTACGCCTGGGGTCATAGTGGTCAGTTAGCCGTCCTCTCGTTCCCTCAACCTTAACCTGCCTAAGACCATTGTAAGCCAGTAAAGCCTGCGCTGCCTGGGCACCAGTTACACCACCCATATTGGGCACCCTAGAATACTTCTTGTAAGCCGATGATACCCTTGCCTGTGCCCAAATCATAAAGGCTAGTGGCGGTAACATAAAAAGTAGATATAAGAGCATCTTCACTCACCCCTCTGAAGTCAGGCATAATTTTAACATAAGCCCGATTTCAACTCAAGGGCAATATCGCCCCGATAAACTGCCTCTGCCCCGGCAAAAACTCAGCGGCAGACATAGCTCGCTTCCCCTCTAGCTGAACTGTTAACACCCCCAAAACCCCACCCCCGGTATGGACTCCAAATGCCGCCTTTGACCTGCCGCCGGTTGGGGTTAGAGCTACCACCTGCCCGGCTTCAAGGGTTCTTTCCTCAGGCAGGGGCACCGCCCCTATAATCTTGAGCTGCTTTCCCTGCCACCTGGTATAACACCCTGGCCAAGGATAAAAAGCACGCACCCGCCGCCATATGTCTATCGCTGGCAGATGCCAGTCAATCTCACCATCCTCCTTGGAGATTGAGCTAGAATAGGTAGCCTCAGCCTCATCCTGAGGTTGAGGAGCGAGCTCACCCTTTAACCAGCAAGGCAAAACCTCCAGAAGTAACTGAGCTGCTATCAGGGACAGCTTAGCCGTAAGTGAGCCGGTGGTATCCTGGGCTAAAACAGGAATCTGTGCCCTGGCTAATACAGGACCGGTATCCAGCCCCCTGTCCATCAGCATAATGCTAACCCCGGTAAACTCATCACCGGCTAGAATAGCCGCGGCTACTGGCGAGGCTCCCCTAAATCTAGGTAGCAGAGAGGGGTGAATATTAATACACCCGTAACCAGGGATGTCTAAAATTGACTGGGGCAGAATTTGACCGAAGGCAGCCACCACGATAACATCAGGGTGAAAGCCAGCCAGTTGCTCCACTACCTCTGTTCCCTTTAAGCTAACCGGCTGCACCACTGGCAGCTTCCAGGAGGCAGCTGCCCTCTTCAATGGAGGAGAACCCAGAGAACGCCCCCTGCCTGTCGGTTTATCCGGTTGAGTATAAACAGCAACCACCTGGTATTGATTAAGAATAAGGTGCTCCAGAGGAAGAATAGCAAACTCAGGACTACCCATAAAAACAACTCGCAATTTAAACCTCCTACTGCTAATTCTAACATCAAAAGAATTTTTCTAACAACTGACCGGTTTATATCTATCAGTTAAATATTAATTAAACGAATAAGTCTGACAGACTTCTTAAGGGAGGGTTAAGGGCAAAACTAACCACCAATCAGCGCTGAAAACCTTGCCATCCAAAATTGCCACCAGTATTATTATAAGGCGAGGATTTGGACAATTGTCCGCACAGGGAAATTTTTCTGGCCATCAGCCATTTTATATCTATCAATTAAATATTAATTAAACGAATAAGCCCGACAGACTTTTTAAGGGGGGGTTAAGGACAAAACTAACTACCAATCAGCGCCAAAAACCTTGCCAGTGAGGACATCTGGTGTTATCTTAAATTTTACCTAAACCTTATTCCCAACCCCCAGATAAAAAGGTGCCTCTGCTTTGCGATATAAGTCTGCAATTTTTAAGGGTTAAACGAAAGGAAGTTAATGGAAGCCGGGTCAGCGCAGCAAATCTGGGAAACTGCCTTAGGTGAATTGCAAATCCAAGTCAGCAAGCCAAACTACCGAACCTGGCTGGAAAAAACTGCAGGTTTAAGTTATCAAGATAATCAATTTGTTGTCGGTGTCCCCAACACCTTCATCGCTGAATATTTAGACAAAGCTCTGCGCTCGTTAATTGAAAAGGCACTCATCGGTCTTACTCACCGTGATATTAAGGTCACCTTCTGTGTAGATACCAAGCATCAAAGTTCACCAAGTAGCTATGTTACCCGAGAGGAATCCCTTCCAATGTTCAACTCAAGATATACCTTTGATTCCTTCATCGTAGGTAGCAGTAATCGCTTAGCCCATGCTGCCGCTCTGGGGGTAGCCGAAAACCCAGGACATAGCTATAATCCACTATTTATATATGGAGGGGTAGGTCTGGGCAAGACCCATCTATTGCAGGCTATTGGTCATGTGGCTCTAGCCAAGAATATTCGGGTTCTCTATGTCAGCGCTGAGCAGTTTACTAATGAGTTTATAACTGCGATTAAACAGAAGAAAACCGAGGAATTCCGTAACAAATTTAGAAGTGTTGATATGTTACTGATTGATGACATTCAATTTATCAGTGGCAAGGAGCAGACCGAGGAAAGCTTCTTCCACACCTTTAATGAACTACATAACGCTAATCGCCAGATTGCTATTACCAGCAACCACCCCCCTAAAGCCATGTCCCGATTAGAAGACCGACTACGCTCCCGCTTTGAATGGGGGTTAATTGCTGATATTCAACCACCCGACTTTGAAACACGCCTAGCTATTCTGCAAGCTAGGGCTGAGCAGGAAGGAGCCGATATCGCCTCAGATGTGCTAGAGCTTATTGCTCAGCAGGCCAAACAAAACATTAGAGAGCTAGAGGGTTCCCTAAACCGGATTATTGCTTACGCCAGACTGATTAGAGCTTCGGTTACTCCTGAGTTAGCCGCTCAAGCACTGGAGGATATAGCCAGTAAGGGTTATAAAAGTGCCCCCATTACACCTAATCTAGTGATAGACACCGTAGCTAAAAGCTTCCAGCTATCCCCTGTGGACCTAAAAGGCAGGAAAAGAGATAGGGAAACTACTCTAGCCCGGCAGGTGGCAATGTATCTCCTTAGGCAGGAGATTAACTGCTCATTAGCTCAAATTGGTCAAGAATTGGGAGGCAGAGAGCCTATAACTGCTAGCTATGCTTATAGGAAAATAGCTGGTGATATTAATACTAACCTTGATTTAAGGCACCGGCTGTCTGACATCCAGCAAAGAATACACCAAGATTATTAATTACTTATATCCGCACCCTTAGTCCCCCCACGCTAAATACTATAAACAGGTTATAAGCAAACTATACACAATCTAAAGTAAGCCACCTCAACTTTTAGCCCTAATGCCTTTACTATCCGCTGTCATTATTACTACTATTAATATAAAATATTCTTAGTAAGTTAGATAATATATAATTATATAGTAATAGTATAAGAATTAAGGTATTAAAATGTTTGACCAAGCAGAGGTAGTAGTGAAAGCTGGTGATGGGGGAGATGGGGTAGTAAGTTTTCGGCGAGAGAAATTTGTTCCCTTTGGTGGTCCTGATGGCGGTGATGGTGGCGACGGTGGTGATGTGATTATTATGGCTGATTCTGGTGTTACCAGTCTGCGTGTGTTCAGGCGAAGGGGGTTTTATAGAGCGGCTGATGGTGGGGATGGCAAAGGGAAAAAGAAGCATGGTAAGAAAGGGGAAAGCCTGATATTAACTGTCCCGGTAGGGACGGTGGTTTCCCATAAGACGCAAATAAGGGGTGATGCCTGTATAGCTGATTTAGAGCAACCTTGCCAGCAGGCGTTGGTAGCTAGAGGGGGTAAAGGGGGGTGGGGTAATGTCCGTTTTGCTTCGTCCACTAATCAGTCTCCTCAGATTGCTCAGAAGGGAGAGGTGGGGGAAGAGAATTTTATCGTATTG
The DNA here is from genome assembly GCA_030643695.1 of Dehalococcoidia bacterium. GTDB lineage: Bacteria > Chloroflexota > Dehalococcoidia > Dehalococcoidales > DAOWKM01 > DAOWKM01. The sequence goes on from DAOWKM010000091.1 coordinate 4,798, forward strand.
GAATTGAGGCTTATTGCTGATGTTGGTATTATTGGTTATCCCAATGTGGGTAAGTCCACCTTACTGGCAACCGTTTCCGCCGCCAGACCTAAAGTAGCTAGTTATCCGTTCACTACCCGCGAACCTATTTTGGGGGTGGCTGAGGTGGCTCGGCAGCGCTTGGTATTGGCTGAGATTCCAGGACTAATTGATGGCGCTCACCTTGGTCGGGGTTTAGGACACGATTTTCTGCGGCACATTGTGCGCACCAAGATACTTATTCACTTAATTGATGGTAGCTCAGCATCTCCCCTTGAAGATATGATACGGGTAAATAATGAACTCAACTTATTTGATTCAGCTCTGGCTCGGAAACCACAACTGGTGGCAGTAAATAAAATTGATTTGCCTCAGGTGCAGGCTCGGTTAGCTGAGATGAAGGATGCCTTTAACAGCGCTGGAACTGCCGTCCTGTTCATTTCGGCAGTAACTGGGGAGGGCATTTCCCCGCTTATGGCAGAAACTATGAGAATGCTTCAGTCAGCTACGGCTGAGGCAGCAACTAGCAGGAAGGTCCCGAGGAAGGTTTTCCACCCTGAGCCCAAGGGTATTAGAGCCAG
>DAOWKM010000016.1 GCA_030643695.1 Dehalococcoidia bacterium
GAGATTGAGATCAGGAACTACTACACCCTAGAAGACATTGCCGGGCTGGACGAAGCGAGCCTAAGGCTTAGCTGGTGGAATGGCACCGCTTGGGTAGAGTGCTCAGATAGCGGAGTAAATACTGCAGACACTGACGGTTATAGTGGCTATGTCTGGGCAATAATAAAAGCCATTGGTACCACACCTACTCTGGCTAACATGGCTGGCACTGCCTTCATGTCTATGGGCAGACCACCGGCACTACCTCCGCCACCTAGTGAAGAAGGTCCAATGGTACCACCGCCGCCACCACCAGGCACTACTGATGTCAGAGGAGTGACTACCAGTGCCGGTCGTTTTTTGGAGTCGGTGACTGCCATATCCGAGGATGAATTATGCACGCTTACTATTTCCAGCGGCACGGTAGGACTGACTGAGGAGCTGGAGCCTCTCATCAAGATAACCATGCTGATAATGGATGAGCCGCCACCTCCACCCGAGGATACCCATATTATCGGTCTGACCTATGACTTTCAGCCTAGTGGGGCTACCTTCGACCCAGCGATAACCTTAACCTGGAGCTATGACCCGGCTGACATTCCTGAAGATGTAGCTGAGGAGGATTTGGTTTTAGCCTACTATGATGAGGCAACTGGTAAGTGGGTTGAGCTTGAGGGCTGCGTGGTTGACCCCATAACTAACACCATCACTGCCCCGGTCAGCCACTTTACCACCTTTGCCATCATTGGCGCTGTCCCACCACCGCCACCAGCACCGGCTACCTTCTCGGTAACAAACCTCTCTGTCCAGCCGACAAAGGCTAAGCCTTTAGAGACAGTAACCATCGCTGTGTCGGTGGCTAACACTGGCGGCACCGAAGGCAGCTATAGCGTAATCCTAAAGATAAAGGGTGTAAAAGAGGCAGAGAAGAGCGTAACCGTTGCTGCTGGAAGTAGTGAGGATGTTAGTTTTAACGTAACTAGAGAGGAAGTTGCCAGCTATAGCATAACTATGGATGGGTTGAGCGGTAGTTTCACCATAGCAGCACCACCCGTGCCACCACCACCGGTGCCAGTAACAGTGCCGCCAGCCAAGGCACCCATCAACTGGCCTCTCCTTGGTGGAATTATAGGCGGGGTGGTAGTAGTCGGAGTGGGTATCTTCTTCCTAATTAGAAGGAAAGCGGCTTAGCCATGTCCAACACTAACACAAGGGAAGAGGAGTGGTTATGAAACTAGAAACAAAGGTTTTTGAGTTATACAATGGGAAGTATAAAAACCTATCTGAGTTAGCCCAAGCTATGGGAATATCGGTAAGCCAGATTTACCGGGTGAGACAAGGGAAGCGCCCCATCAACCAAAAATTCATCATTGGGGCAATAAAAGCCTTCCCCGGATATAAGCTCGATGACCTTTTCTATATTGCCTCTGAAGGAAGCCAGAATGACCGCTAGGAATGACTTAGGCAAAATACTTAAGCAACGAAGGGTCATGATACCGATGACACTATCGGAGCTATCCGCGGCTGCAGGTGTATCCTCATCGCATCTGGGTCGCGTAGAGAGGGGGGAGCGTCTCCCCTCAGCCCATGTCCTACGAAAAATTGCCAAACCTCTGGGCTTTGATGAGGCCGAGTTATTTAGCTTTGCTGGCTACTTGACGCCTAAACCTTCCGCTGTGGTTAGTGAGGCACAGCTTGGGCGGTTGGACCCTTATGTGGCCGCGGTGTTATCACAGGAGCCGGTGCAGATACAGCGCGCCGTGGTCACAATCCTCTCCGTTTTGAAGAGCCTAGCTAAGGGGGTATCGGACTAATGGATAAAATCAAAGTGCTGGTAATTGACAGGCAGACCTATTTCAGGGCTGGGGTGTGCCAGGCTCTATTCGGGCAAGATGATCTTGAATTATCAGACTGTGACCCTACTAATGACCCAATTGGACTAATTGAAACCACCTCTCCCGATGTAGTCCTGCTTGATATTGACCCGCCTTCCTTCAGCGGGTTTGACCTGGGGCGAAAGATTGCTCGCCACTGCCCCAACAGCAGGTTAATAATGCTAACCCCGGGCGAGTCCAATGATGACGAGCTTCTTGAGGTTATCAAAGTCGGAGCCGTAGCCTATCTGAGCAAGAATACCACCGCCCAAGACCTAACTCAGGTCATAGTGGAAGTCATGAATGGAGGATATCCTATAAGGGACAGCATTGTAGTTAGACCCAGGGCTGCTGAGAATGTATTAAGGCAGTTTCAAAGCATGGTACTAATGGGGAAAGGTATGGAATCCATAACTAGCCCCCTCACCTTCAGGGAGACGCAGGTCCTGAGCTATATTGCTGATGGCAACTCCAATAAATTTATTGCCCAGATTCTACAAATCAGTGAACAGACAATTAAAAATCATGTTAGCTCCATCCTACGTAAGTTAAATGCCAATGATAGAGCCCAGGCTGCGGTTATAGCTGTGCGCAACCACCTCCTCCCCGAAGAGCTTGAACCGAAATCGTGAAGCTCTAGCACCTGGAAAATCAAAGAACTCAGAGCAAGCCGGGGTGAGGTTGATAAAGAACCACTTTGTCATAGCCCAATAGTCCTATTACTAAATACTATGCTTTTTCCCCCGATTGGGTGATTTACCTATGGCTAGAGTGGATAGATAATTCTACTATGAGAGCTTATATAAAAAGCCTCTTAGTAGCAGCTACCCTAGCTTCTGTCGCTATTAGTTGTTCAGGCTACAATGGCCATGATAGTCTTTATGTACAGGATATTTATGATTACAAACAGGTTGGCTACCAAGAAACGGCTGTTTCTAGTGAGGGTGTAGGTTCAAGCAGCCACGAAATCGTCCTTAAAAACCCAACCTTCCAAGAGGTCAGGGATTTTATTCTCGAAGATACTACCAGCCGCAACAAGTTCATTCCTAATCAATATGAGTGCCGCCACTTCGCCACTGAGGTAGATAATAATGCTGAGGCCGCGGGTCTGAGGTGTGCCTTTGTCCTGCTCTGCTTTGAGAGGGGGCAGCATGCTGTCATCGCCTTTGACACCACGGACAGGGGGCTAGTTTATATTGAATCCCAAACCGATGCCGCCATCCACCCTGAAGTCGGTGGTAAGTATCAGGGAAAGGAAATAAAAGAGATTCTCATCGCTTGGTGAGTTGCTCCTTCTAACTAGGAAGAAAGTCCTTACTTTAACAATAACTGATGCCTTGTAATCAAAGTCCAGCCCCCTTCCCGGGCTTGTGAATAGTTTGCTATATACCTTCTCCCTCTCCTTCTCAAGGAGAGGGGGACAACCGGGGTGAGGTTAATAAACAATCTACTGTCCGCGGATACAAAAAGAGGGGGCCGAGGTTAATTCCTCGACCCCCTGCTATATTACCAGCGGTATATTACTATTAGTAATATACTAGAAGGTAAATAGCGCTGGCTGTTCCGCCTTTCTCCGCGCTGCCTCTTCTTCTTTCTTCTGCCGCCTCTCGGCTCGGTCTTGCTCAAGCCTGATGCTAGTCCTCTTTTGATAAAGCCACGCCTTGAGCCGATTGAGGTCTCTCATCTGCTCATCATTGAGCGACTCCACCCGGATATCCTCCGACATGGTAACCCCTGATTCCTTAGTGCGCCACTTCTCATAGACCTTGCCTGCGATGTAGAGGTAGATTTGGGTCCAGTCGCTATCCATTGGGTTAGTTAAGGCAGCGGTCCAGAGATAGGCACAGGCTTCGGCATCAGTCCCAGTCATCTCCTCTCCCTTGAGTGCCTTCATATTCATCGCAAACCTCTCCATGGTAATGGCGTTCTTTAACCATTCGGGAAGGTCTTCTCCCCAGCCCCCAGGAAAGACAAGGATAGGGTCACTGAGGCAGCCCACTATATCGGAGATGCCTTGCTCAATTGTAGGCTTATTCAATTGTTACCTCCTTTCTTTACTTAGATATTTGATACTGTCATCGGCGATGATAGCTCCCCTTTCTTTGGCATGGGCTAGGGCTTGGCTATCCAGCTCTAATCGCTGTATCACCTCAACCAGGTTCTTGCCCCGGCGAAGGACGCTATCCAACTCGCCCAGCAACTTGGCATACTTCCGGGTTACTGGGGGAATCCTTCGCAATGTCGCCTTGTGATAAACCACAATATCACCTCCTTCTTTCCTATTTTTGGGCATAGTTACTCCTTCA
>DAOWKM010000070.1 GCA_030643695.1 Dehalococcoidia bacterium
AACGACGGGGCGGCTGGTCACTGCGGAGGTAGACCTGAAGACCAAAGAGGTGACCGGGGTAAAAGTGGCGATTGAAATAGTTAACATGCCTGAATTAAGTGAGGCCGACGAGCAGGAGGCAATCAACATCGCCAAGGCTGACCCCAGGGTCAAGGAACTCCTGGACCAGGGAGCCAGTATAGTCAAGGTCTTACCTACGTTTTCCTTTGGAATGAGGACGGACGCGGAAACAGGAGAGACAACAGAGTTCTCAGAAACGCTGACATTGGTGCGAATAGAACTGGGAGAAAAGAGCTGGACTGCCCAAGTTGACCTGACGGAGGGGAAAATGGTCAGGCTGATTGAAACAACTCCTGGAGCTATGGAGTCCTATATCGACCCTGTAGGGAAGTACAAAATAGAGTACTTCCACGGAGAAGAGGGTCCTGTAGAAGAGCCAGCCTTCCAATAGAGATTAGCGAGGTCAAAGAGAAATAAACTCAAACATTGCCAGACTATCAAGTGGTGACCGCGAAAGTTGCCGCGGCTAAGGGACAAGCACCCCCTATGGGGGTGCTTCCTGTTTTTTAAGGTAAGCTAACTTTTTGCCACGGAGTTCGTTAACTAGATGCAGAGGGGGTTTAACAAATGAAAATGAGATTACTAGTTATAGGCTTAGCCATAGGCCTGGTATTACTCGCCGTAGGCATAACCCTGCTCGTAACGCCGGGATAATAGTGACGAGGCGATTCATTGCCGACTGATTAAGAATCACCATCCTTACCAACCCTTTATTTCCCTCTCCTTCAAAGCAGCCCTTACCACCCTTGGCTTCATACCCAGCGAGTTGAGGGCTGCCATTATTCTTGATTTCAGCTGGTTTTCATCAGTGGCAAAAAAGAGGTGGCTATGGCACCGGCAATCGCTGCAACCAAAGCCAGGGATAGCATCAAATTGATGACTGAGAGCCTGGGCAATAGCGCACTCAACCCTATCCTCAGCCTCAGCAAGGATTACACCAACAATAGATGCTTTATCTAACAGGTAATCAATATGCCAGTGACGCTTTTTGCTTCCGTGGAAGTGGTGGCTTAATCTGGATTTGAACCCACCCATAGCTGAGCCAACATAAGCATAGTTGCCACGAGGAAAATAAATACCTTGTCGGCTGCCTATGGTAATTGTCTGTTCCTCAGGGAGCTTGATAAGAAGAACATAACTCCCTTTCACCGGCTAAGTCACCTCTTTGAGTATAGCCTAATAGAAAAGGTAGGAGCTATACTTCCCACCTACGATTTTTCTACCTTCTCTACCTCAATAGTGCATTCAGTCACCAGGGCAGCAAAGGCGCCTAGCGCCGCCAGAACCGGGGCTGCCATAGTTATTGCCGCCGCTGCCGGTGCACCTATTGACAACGGAATCTCAAGTACGGTTTTTCCCTTATAAATCACACGGACTCTTCTGATATTCCCTTCGTGGATGAGTTGCTTGATTTTATCAACCAATTGGCTTCCCGATATAGTAAACTTTTCATTAGTGGTCATTTCTAACTCTCCTTCTTCTACTTTAATTTAAGGTGAGGGACTACAAGCCAAAGGGCAAAGCCTGGAGTATGGGGTCAGTGATATAGACTATTTTTTTATTACTCCCCGTCTTACCGGAAGCGTAACCCAGGTTGAATTGGCAAAAGGTGCAAGGGGTTACTATTGGGGTTACCGGAGCCTGGTCTAGTATCTGGCTGGCTAACTTCACCGATAGGTCGCGATAAACCGACCTTACCGCTCCCCCGGCTCCACAGCAAGGGGCATTCTCTCTATTTTCTGGTGGCTCGTTCACCTTTATCCCACAGAGAGCTAGGGCTTCCCTGGGTTCATCATAAAACCCCTCAACCCTCCCCAACCGGCATGGGTCCTGATAGGTCACCTCTACTCCCTTCGGCTCCATCTTTATCCCCTTTTCTTTCAGCAGTGAGGGCAATAACTGAATAATATGCACCACCTCAAAGTCTACACTACCCAAGAGGTGAGGATAGAGTCGCTTAAAACAATGATAACAGCCAGCACAGATGGTGATAACCCTTTTTATGCCCAGTTTCTTGAACCTATTAACATTCTCCTCAAATTTTTCTCGGGCAAGGTCGAGCCTTCCCGCTTCATAATAGTAAATGCCACAGCACCCCTCATCCGTTAGAATCATAAAGTCAACATCCAACTTCTTTAACAACAGGTAAGATGAAATAGCAGCATCGGTAACCAAATAGGAGGCTAAACAACCAACGAAAAACAGGGTGTTTGACTTATGAGTAGAAAAAGCTTCTGGTAGCCAGTCAAGCCTCTTTGAGGGGTCTCCATTAACCGAGTTACCCAGTCTTTGAATTCCTTCTATAACCCGGTTATGTCTTTCCAGAGGTCCTAATCCCTTTCTTACTAGCTCTGCCCGAGACTGAGCAATAATTTCCGGGACATCTATATCATAAGGGCAAACATTGGTGCAGAGGTGGCATTCAGGACAATTATAGATGCTCTCAACCATTCGGGGGGTAATTTCTTCATTCTGGAATATCTTTCTGGCTGCCTTTATCCTGCCTATAGGTGAAAATTCCTCATTCTGGGTTGCTTTATAGGTGGAGCAAACATCCAGACAAGCCCCACACTCATCACATAACTCCAATGATTCCGTTAGCTTGGTCATAAACTCTGTTTATTATCTCCTTTCCATATATTAGACAGGTTCTCTTATCGCGTCAAACATTTTGTGGTGAGGAGGATTAAGCCATCAGGCGACCGTGAAAGGCTTACAGTATCATCTACTCTCTATTGATAGTTGCTTTTTCGTGATATACTGTAAGGCATAAAGGGGGGTGATTTGAAAGGAAAGGACCTACTCTCAGTATCTGACCTTAGCCGTGAGGATATTCGTTCACTCATATCAAATGCCGTAGATATGAAGGCTGGGGGTTGGCTTTCTTTGCTTAGCGGAAAGACACTAGCCCTTGTGTTTGAGAAGCCCTCATTAAGAACCCGGGTTAGCTTTGAGGTAGCTATGCGACAACTGGGAGGGCAGACTATTTATCTATCGCCGGCTGAGGTTGGCCTGGGAGAACGCGAGTCAGTTCCGGATGCAGCCCGGGTGCTCAGCCGCTATGTAGATGCTATCGCCGCCCGCACCTTTTCTCACTACACTTTAGAGACTCTGGCTAGCTACGCCAATGTGCCGGTGATAAACGCCCTCTCCGACTTAGAACACCCCTGCCAGGCTCTGGCTGACCTGTTTACCATTTATGAGAGGAAAGGTGAGCTAAATAGCCTGACCTTAGCCTTCATTGGTGATGGCAACAATGTGGCTCACAGCCTTCTGTTAGCTGCTTCGCTTACGGGGATGAATTTCAGGATTGCTTCCCCAACAGGCTACCGGGTTCAAGACCGAATACTGCATCTAGCTCAGGGTTATGCTAATGATAGTGGCGCCAAAATATTCTGCACTGAGGAGCCACGTCTGGCGGTTAGCGGGGCTGATATTGTTTATACTGATGTGTGGACGAGTATGGGGCAAGAGGCTGAGGCTAACCGGCGACGCCAGATATTTGCCAATTATCAGGTGAATAGCGACCTTCTGTCCTTAGCCAGAGAGGATGCTATATTGATGCACCCTCTGCCAGCTCACCATGGTGAAGAGGTGGCTGAGGGAATTCTAGATAGCCCTAAATCAGTAGTCTTTGACCAAGCTGAGAATAGAATGCACTTGCAGAAAGCGCTACTAGCCGAAATGCTAGCCGGCTATTAGTAGGAGACTAATGTGAATGTATTAAGAACTATAATAAAATGGGGGTGGTCTCCCATTTTAATAACAGCACTGGCGGTGGTTGGCTTCATATATGAATGGCCAGCTGAGCTAGTAGTTCCGACCTTGATTATTATTCTAGTCATTGGCTCAGCGGTAGCAGTAATAGGAGCCAAGGAAAAGGAATTAGAGCTTTCATCACTAAGACTCAAGGAGCTAGCTGGATACTTTAATCGCCGCTTCACCGGTAATTCATCACTGTCTATCTTTGCTATTATAAATAGCCTATTCAATATTGAAAATCCCACAGTATGGCATTGGGCACGGGCGTGTGATATGTCCCAACGGATTTTTAATACCTGGTGTGATAGCTTTATCGGCAGGGTAGAGAGCGACATTAGAACTAGGCGGTTTGATGTTTACCTGCGCACCTACTTAAATGAGCTGTGGCTGGTAAACAGTCACTATTATGAATTTATAGAGCAGTTTTATGAGATAGCGGAAAGGATTGAGATTCCCCGGGAAACTATAGACCAGTATAACCGGTTCGTAGCGGAGTATAATGCCTTCGCCCAGGATTTCAGGGATAATATCAGTGAACTGAAGAAGATTGCCAAGACTGAGATTGAGCCCCCTAGCGTGAAGTTTGCTAAAGAGTTGTCGGTGGTAAAGTGATATAATTTATTTACCTCACCCCCTTAATCCCCCTCTCCTTCAAAGGAGAGGGGGGAGATGAGGAAAGAGGGGCTTCGCCCCTCCAAACTTCCCTTGATAAATGACGATTTTGGGAGGAGGCAAGCAATGGCAAGAAGGATGAGATTAAAGCTGTAATCACTAAAGTAAAAGGAGGTTTAAAATGAAAAGAATATTATTACCAATTCTAGTTACGGGGATTCTTTTGTTGAGCGCTTGTGGTTCTCCAAGCACCGCGCCATCGACTGAAGCTCCATCTACACCACCTACACAAGAAGTAGAACTCAACTATGGAGAGCATGCAACAGTAACTTATCAGCAAATTATTGACACGATTACGGAAGATATAACCAGGGAATTAGAATTTGAGGATTATGATTACAGGTTAAGAAAGATTACGATAGAAGACGAAAAAATAAATGTATATTTGGACTTGCACTTTGTTCCCCCCTCAAGGGATTGGATTATAAATGAGGGTAAATCATGGCTTTGGTTTGTTGCCGCCGGAGGTATAGAGGATGATAATCACAATTTGATAGGAAATATCTATTCCACGGGCTACGATATATCGGTCTTAATGTGGACTTGGTATGAAGATGATAAAGTTACTCCTTGGGGGCATGCCATAATATTCAATTCAGGACAGCCTTTCACAGAGCACAGCCTTGCTGACGAATGGCAGTGGATTGATGGTGCAGGTATGAAAATGTTTGAGTAAATGCAGAGCTTAACATGATTAGAGTAGCCATCGAAGGAAGGAAAGATTGGAGGTTTGTGATGGAGCTAACAGAAATACAAAAACAAACACTCCGTTTGTACGGTCATCGGCATAGATCTGGAAAAGCCGAATTGCTTATGAGCCAAGAAGTGGCAGAGCAAATAGAAACTGGTCGAGATGTGGTAAACGACGAATTGAAGAAACTTGAGGCTATGGGGCTCCTAGAAGTACAAGGGGCATTTAGAGGCGAGTGGTCAGCTTATATTACCGGTGAAGGACTTATTGTCTTGGATGAAATTGGGCCAATATCAGATCGTGAGTAGGTGAATAATCCATAGAGTGAAGAGAGAGTCAAGGAGAGGCGAAGCCTCTCTTA
>DAOWKM010000117.1 GCA_030643695.1 Dehalococcoidia bacterium
TATCCACCGTAGAGGAACTCACCATACTCAATCAGTTCTCCAACTTTGGCTTTTTCAATAAGTCTGTCACGGATTCGTCTCAAACGAACTTCGTGTTGCATTCCCTTACCTCCTTGCTTTAGATATTAGGCTTCCTCTTATGCCACTCGGTTGCCTGCTGGTAGGCATAGGCGACTTTGAGTAGCGTTTCCTCGCTGAAGGGCTTGCCGATAATCTGCATGCCGATGGGCAGTCCGTCGGCAAAGCCAGCCGGAATAGAAATAGCCGGCACGCCAGCAATATTGATGGGCAGGGTGCAGACATCACTCAGATACATCTGGAGCGGGTCGTCTATCTTCTCACCAATCTTGAACGGGACAGTAGGTGAGGTGGGGGTTATCAGGGCATCAAACTTTTCAAAGGCTTGGTCAAACTCCTGCCTTATCAGGGTGCGGACCTTCTGGGCTTTAAGATACCAGGCATCGTAATAACCGGCGGACAGGGCATAGGTGCCCAGCATAATGCGCCTTTTTACCTCAGCACCAAAGCCATACTGGCGGGTTTTTTCCATAGCCTCCCACATACTATCGGCGTCTTGATAGGAGAAGCCATACTTTACCCCATCATAGCGAGCCAGATTAGCCGAAGCCTCTGAGGGGGCAATAATATAGTATACTGCCAGGGCATAGGGGGTGTGAGGTAGTGATACCTCCCAATCTACGGTTGCTCCCATCTCCTCAAGCTGGCTGATAGCAGCTTTTATAGCTATCTCCACCTCGTCTTGCATTCCCTTAACAAAATACTCCTTGGGAACACCGATATGAAACCCATTGAGGTCAGTATTAAGACACTGGGTATAATCGGGTGTGGGCTCAGGAACTGAGGTTGAATCTCTGGTGTCATAGCCAGCGATGGCGTTTAATACCAAGGCGCAGTCAGTAGCATCCTGGGTTAACGGTCCAATCTGGTCCAGAGAACTGGCAAAGGCGACCAGTCCATAGCGACTTACCCTGCCGTAGGTAGGTTTCAAGCCGGTAACGCTGCAGAAGCCAGCCGGCTGGCGAATACTGCCCCCGGTATCCGAGCCTATGGCGTAGATAGCCTCGCCGGCGGCTACACCAACTGCTGAACCCCCGCTACTGCCACCGGGGACACGGCTTAAGTCCCACGGATTGTGAGTAATAAATAACGCCGAGTTCTCGGTTGACGAACCCATAGCAAATTCATCCATATTGGCTTTGCCTACAACTACTACGCCACAGCCATTTAGTTTTTCTACCACGGCAGCATCATACGGGGGCACAAAATTTTCCAGCATTCTTGACGAGCAGGTGGTTCGGACTCCTTTGGTGCACATGTTGTCCTTGATTACTAACGGGATGCCGGTAAGGGGGTTGGTATCACCACCAGCCAGAAGCTCATCAGCCTTTTGGGCTTGCCTTAGCGCCAGTTCATCGGTTATGGTAACCAAGGCATGGACCTTTGGCTCTACCTGATGAATTCGCTCAAGGCAGGCTTTGGTCAATTCTACTGAGGATAATTGCCTGCTCTTAAGTAACCGGTGTGCCTCATGGATTGTTAGCTGATTATTGCTGAGTATCAACCCTGCCTCCTTCTTTCGTAAAATCCTAAACTCTAATTTCTAAATCCTAAGCGAATTCAAAATTCAAATCCCTAAAGTTAAGGATTTAATGTTTAGGACTTAGTATTTTATTAAAGAGGGGCTTCGCCCCTTCACTCTTGCCCTCATTTCACTCCAGCACTGCCCTTACCCGGAACCAGTTTTCTTCTCTCCGGGGGGCGTTGGCGAGAATTTGACTTTGAGGTAGTGAAGTAGTTGCTTCATCATTTCTAACTACATTCTGGAGAGCAACAGAATGGGCGGTAGGTGGGATGCTGGTGGTATCTACCTGCTGTAATATCTCAAAGCTCTCTAGGATATTAGATAGTTGCTCGCTGAGCCTGTTCACCTCGGTTTCGGTTGAACCCAGCCGAGCCAGGAGAGCGATATGTAATACTTCTTCACCACTTAGCTTCATTACCAACCTCACCCCCTTTTAAGTTTTAATTTAGTAACCCTATCCCCCTTTTTCCCCCTTCCCCTTATCAAGGGGAAGGGGGAAAAGAGTTTCTTAAAGGGGCTTCGCCCCTTTTAATCCCTTTCTAAATAATCTCTTATTCCCCCTTCAAACCTCTATTCTTATCAAAGGAGAAGATAATCTCTTACCGGGACTTCCTCTAAACTTCCCTAGACAAACGATTTTTTGTGTTATGTTGGCTAATTATAGCACCCATATTTGAGTATCGGCAACAGGAACAGTCCTGCTATAATAAAAGATAAGATGATGGGTAGACTTATATTGGCTATTATTAGCACCTTGTTTGAGGAGGCAGCTCTGGTAGCAATTGTGCTCTGGGGATTGCCTAAATTAGATGTTCATATGCCCTTGGCAGGTCTTATTGCTATGATGGTGGCTTGGGGTGCCTATTCCATTATGTCTTACCGAATGGGGAGCCGAGCCCTGATGAAGAAACCAGTGGTTGGTCTGCCAGATATGGTCGGCAGCAAGGGTAAGGCAGTAAGTCCATTGGCTCCGGAGGGTTTGGTCAGAATTAAGGGTGAGCTTTGGGAAGCAAGAGCAGTAGGTAGGAAAATAGACACTGGCAAAGAGGTTATTGTAGTCGGGCAGGATGGACTTAAGCTCGTTGTGCGTAAGAGTAGCATTAGCGATTTAGAGGGCTGAATGATATATGTTGATGGAGCTCAAAAGTCGGGTAGTGGCACTATAGTCCGCTTTGCTGTTGGCTTAGCCACCTTGCTCGGTGAGGAACTTCACCTAACCAATATTCGAGCCAAGAGGGACAAGCCGGGATTGAGACCTCAGCATCTTAAAGCAATCCAGGCACTCAAGCAAATATGCCAGGGTAGTCTGGATGGTGGTGAGATTGGTGCTAAAGAGATAAGGTTTAAACCGGGAAGAGGGGTTAAAGGTGGTTACTATGAGTGGGATATAGGAACTGCCGGGTCTACCACCTTACTGGTTATGACCCTGTTACCAGTTGCCTGTTTTTCTGGGAAGGCGGTGAGCTTTAAGATATGTGGGGGGTTGTTTCAAGACTTTGCTCCTTCTGCCTATCATATGCAATATGTCCTTTTCCCAATGCTCACGGAGATGGGCATAACCGCTAAACTTAGTATTATTCGTCCCGGCTATGTCCCCAGCGGGGGTGGAGTTATTGAGGTGGTGATGGAACCGGTGGCAGAGAAAATAAAGCCAGTCAGGTTACCTGACCAGGGGAATGTAACCGAAATCCGAGGGATTGCCCTTTCCTCTCATCTTAAGGAGAGGAGGGTGAGTGAGCGAATGGTGGAGAAGTGTAATGAGGTGCTGGCAGCAAAAGGACACCTTGCCCAAATAGAAATTGTCCATGATACCCTGGCGCTTCAGCGGGGGGCGGCTCTTGCCATATATGCTAAGACTAGCTCAGGATGTATTATTGGCGCTGACCGGGCAGGTGAGCCAAGACGAACCTCAGAAGATATCGGTAGATATGTGGCTAGGAATCTGGTAGATGACCTGGCAACTGGAGCTACGGTTGACCGATATTTAGCTGACCAACTCATTTTTTATGCTGCCTTAGCTGATGGAGTTAGTGAGTACAGGATACCCAGGCTAACCGAGCATGTAGAGACCAATCTATGGCTTGTGGAGAGTGTGCTGGGAGCTAAGACTGAGGTTAATAACAACCTGGTGAGAATTCAGGGCATAGGCTACTATCGGCAGCACAATTAACTAGCATTTGGGCAATTCATTATGAACAGGACTATTTCTATAGTAATTCCTACCTATAATGAAAGGGATAATATCCTTCCTCTCGTTGAGCGCATTCACCAAGTCCTGTCCGACTACGACTATGAAATTTTGTTCATTGACGATAACAGTAGTGATGGAACAGCAGAGCTTGCTGCTAATTTATCGCCCCAATATCCGGTCAACATAGTTGTTCGTAACAACAAGAGGGGTCTTGCCTCAGCAGTGGTTGATGGGCTGAGGTATGCCAGAGGTGAGATTATAGGGGTGATGGATGCTGACTTGCAGCATCCACCAGAGATTTTATCTGACCTACTGGCAGAGATACAGAATGGGACAGACATAGTAATTGCCAGCCGGTATGTGAAGGGGGGAGCTTGTCAGGGGTGGGGGTTAACCAGAAGGATAATATCAAAGGGAGCCATAGCCTTAGCCCATCTTCTCCTGCCGCCAACGAGGCGGGTTAAAGACCCTGTGTCTGGCTGCTTTATGTTCAATAGACAGGTGGTAGCCGGTGCCCAGTTAACACCAATTGGTTATAAGATACTCTTGGAAGTGCTGATGGAGGGAGAATCCGGGAGCATAGCTGAAGTCCCCTATACCTTTAGACCGAGGAGCAGTGGGCGAAGCAAGCTGAGTGCTTGGCAACAGATAGATTATCTGAAACACATTTATAGCCTTATGCGGAGAAAAGGCGAACTGCTGAGATTTGTTAAGTTCTGTCTAGTTGGGCTGAGTGGTGTTTTGGTTAATATGGGTCTGCTGTGGCTATTGACGGAAATGGCTGGTTTTCCATATCTTCTCTCAGCAGCAATTGGCATTGAAACATCTATCATTTCCAATTTTATTCTTAATGATTTTTTCACCTTCCCTGACCGGCGTTCTCCCACGGTAAGGTCAACCCTGAATCGGCTGTCAAAATTTAACCTGGTGAGTGTGACTGCTCTGGCTATCAACATGGGTACACTGTGGCTGCTCACTGAGGTCTTTGGGGTGTATTACCTCATCTCTAATCTTTTTGGTATTGCTCTGGCTGCCCTGTGGAACTATGGTGTTAATAGCTACTGGACATGGTATTGACTGGCAAGGACGAGAATGGTAAATGCAGTGAAATTGAAGCAAGGGTTACGCTGGATATGGGGGTGGGAGTATTTTTGGCTTTGCCTGCTGGTGGTATTGGTGCTGGCTTTGCACTTCAGCACTATTATGCAGCCCACCCAGCTAGTCTTTGATGAGCAGTATTATGTTGAAGATGCCCGGTCTATTCTGCAGGGTCAGGATACGCTGTATCCTGAGCATCCCCCTTTAGGTAAGCTCACTATAGCGGCTGGGATACTCCTGTTTGGAGACAATCCTCTTGGCTGGCGATTTTTCTCGGTCATATTTGGTGCCCTCGGTATCGCCCTCTTCTATCTGATATGTCGTAAATTAGCCATGTCCAAGGAAGCCACCTTTCTGGCTACCTTTCTACTGGCTGTAGAGAACCTGACCTTCGTTCAAGCTAGCGTGGCTATGCTTGATGTCTATAGTTTAACTTTTATGTTAGGCTCGTTTCTGCTTTATCTGCAGGGACGATACAAGCTTTCCGGGGTATCAGTAGGACTGGGTGGTTTGGCTAAACTAAGTGGTGCTCTGGCATTTCCAGCTATATTCTTGCACTGGCTTTTTACCCGGAGGGCAAACTTTCGGCGGATTTTCACCATGATGCTTCTAGCGCCTATATCATTCTTGGCATTAATGCCCCTGTTTGATTTTGCTGTTTGGGGACGGTGGTTAAATCCCATCACCCGGGTGGAAACTATGTTGAGCTTGAGTGGTAGGCTGACCTTCGCCAATACCGATTATGTGGCTCTCAGTCGTCCTTGGGACTGGATACTGCGTCCTGAGGTGATGACCTACTGGGGTGAACCTCATTACATTGCGGCAATTAGCTTCACTATCTGGGCTCTCATTATCCCCTCTGTTCTCTATATGGTGTTCAGGGCAGCCAGGAGTAACGATGCCGCTATCTTTGGTCTATCGTGGTTTGCCAGCACTTACCTCCTCTGGATACCAGTGAGTTGTATAACTGATAGAATTAGCTTTGTGTACTACTTCTATCCCACTGTAGGCGCTATATGTATTGGTCTTGGACTGGGGCTATCTCAGCTCTGGGGCATATGGCAAACTAGAAGAACGGGCAAACTCAGGTGGGTGGCAGGAGTAGCAGTATCGGGTTATCTGCTGCTCCATATAATCGTTTTTGTTATCCTTTCCCCAGTCTTTTCTTGATTCTGAATAAAGACTGGCAATTCAGATTGAGGGTTGGCGTGGTTTATAGACAAAAGAGACGATAAGCAGGACTACTCCCCCGATTAGAACACCAAGGCTGAACATTTCCAGAGGAGCCAGAAGGTTATTAAGGAACTGTGGAACCCATGTCTGAAGCGCTGTCGGTAGTATCTCAAGCTGCGGTAGCTGCGTCGCCGCCAGATGCTTAGCAGCCAAGATGCCTCCATACTCAATGGCTCCGTAGGTTAAGAAAATAGTGCCTATTCCACGGGTAGCGCCTCTTACCTGATGATGTATCAGGACAATCAATAAGATTAGTAGCAAAATAAAGCCAATTAGCGCCTTATAGCCGAGTTGAAGATAGCCAATATATTGCCTTGCTTGCTGTATCTGGGTCATAATCTCGGGGCTTATCATGCTTTCATTAAATTCAAAGGTTGATGGTATCTGTTGGGAGAATTGCTGGTAGAATTCATTAAAATGCTGCTCTAACTCGGCTGGAGGTATACCGGCAAGCTCTGGTGGTGACTCTAAGAAAGCTTGCCATAGATTATCTCTTAACTTTTCCTTCATTGGCTCCAGGGAGATTACCAGGCTCAGGCTTTGACTCTCCCTCTTAAGGTAGTCATAGCTAGAATGGATAGCAGTATCTAACTGGTCTTTTATCCAGGGTTCAAGGTCAGTGAGGGTATCATTTATGACATCACTCATAGACTCCATCTCTTGAGGAATCTGTTGGCTGAGGGCGTCTTTGGCTAGTGATGTTATATCAAGGCTGTTTACTTCAGAGACAACGAAGTCTGGATTGAGGATGGTATTATTTAACATAAACACAAGACCAAGAATGGAGAGAGATAGGAAAAGGAGGAGGCTTAATAAACTGAGGGCTAAACCCTTGAGAAACTTCACTTAGGCTGTGTCCTCTGATGGCAATATAGTAATTTTACAGATACTACTACTGAGCCCCCTTTAATGTCAATCCTAACTCGTGAGCTATCTACCTGAAGTAAGGGTCAGGCTTACTACCCGGTCTATGCCGCTCAGGTCGGGGGTAACTTCTATCTCAGCTTGGGGGAAGAGGCTATGCAACAGGGTGGTTACTGCCTCGCTTTGTCCCTGCCCCATTTCCAAAAGCAGGTAACCTTCAGGGTGAAGCTTATTGCTTACCTGGCGGCATAACTGGCGTATCTTTTCCAGTCCGTCTGAGCCTCCGTTTAACGCCAGCACTGGTTCAAAGTCGGCTGAGGGGTGTAGTTCCGAATATTTAACATAGGGCAAATTGGTTACAATGAGGTCAACTGGTTCGGGTAGAGGTTCCAGCATATCGCCCGGCAAAAGCTGGATTCGTTGGGCTACCCTGTGTCTTTGGCAATTCATAGCCGCCACCTCCAGAGCCGGGGCTGATATATCAGTGGCATAGATTTTAACTTGTGGCAGGTTTAGCGCCAGGCTGATGGCAATAGCCCCGCAGCCGGTGCCAACATCAGCTATAGTAGATATACTATGATGCTGAGCCAGGTGGAGAACTTTCTCTACCAGTAACTCACTTTCCGGTCGGGGGATAAGGGCATTGGAATTGATATAAAAATCGAGTCCGTAGAACTCACGATGCCCGGTTATGTAGGCGGTGGGCTCACCGCTTAGACGGCGGCTAATTGTATCCCAGAAGTCTGTTTCTTGTTGGGAAGTTAGTTCCTGGTCAAGGTCTAGGTATAGTTGAACCCGACTTATTTTTAGCACATGCCTTAGGAGTAGTTCACCTTCCAGGGAGGCGTCTTCAATATTGTTGGCAGCGAGAACTCTCTTAGCCTGACTAAGAGCCTGCTTTAGGGTCACACTAATTGCTCCTCTAACTGCTTCGCCTGGTCATTGGTAGCCAGGGCATCAATGAGTTCGTCAAGCTCTCCTTCTAGGATTCGGGGCAGGTTATGGAAGGTTAGACCGATGCGGTGGTCAGAAACACGGTCTTGGGGGAAATTGTAGGTTCGTATCTTTTCAGCACGGTCGCCAGTGCCTACCTGGGAGCGGCGCTGCTTGGTTATCTCTGCTTCCTGTTGGCGCTGCTTTATATCAAGGAGTCGGGCTCGGAGCACCGCCATTGCCTTCATCTTGTTTCTTAATTGGGAGCGTTCATCCTGGCAGACGGACACTATGCCCGTCGGTAGATGGGTGATGCGCACTGCGGTGGCTACCTTATTTACATTCTGTCCCCCAGCACCACCACTGTGGTAGATGTCAGTCCTGAGGTCGTTGGGGTCAATAGATACATCCACCTCATCTGCCTGGGGAAGAACAGCCACAGTAGCTGTTGAGGTATGAATTCTACCTAAGGATTCGGTGGTAGGCACTCGTTGCACTCGGTGAACCCCTCTTTCATATTTGAGCCGATTGAAAGCACCCTTGCCTTTTATCTCAAATATAATTTCTTTGAAGCCACCGATGCCGCTTTCGTTAACATTAATTAAATCTACTCCCCAACCTTTAGATTGGGCATACCGACTATACATGCGGAAGAGGTCAGCAGCGAACAGTCCAGCTTCATCGCCACCAGCCCCGGCCCGAATTTCCATAATGATGTCTCTTTCACCTTTAGCATCCTTGGGCAAGAGAGCCAGCTTTAGCTCTTGATATTGATGGTCTAGCTGTGATTCAAGGCTTTCTACCTCTTGCTTAACTAAAGCGGTCATCTCTTCATCCAGCCCACCACTTAGCATTGCCCTTGTTTCTTCTAGTGACCTGGCGGTTGCTTTATACTTACTATACTTTGTTACCAGGCTTTCAATACTGGCTCTCTCCTGAGCCAGTACCTGTAACCGCTTCACGTCAGATGCTATCTCAGGCATAGCCATCTGCTCATTTAGTTCCTGATAACGCTTGTCTATTGTTTCTAA
>DAOWKM010000019.1 GCA_030643695.1 Dehalococcoidia bacterium
CGCCATGCCAGATAGGACCAACAGTATGGATGACATATCTTGCCTTGAGATTTCCACCGGTGGTTATTACCGCCTTACCGGTAGGCAAACGCCCTTGTCTTGATACAATCTGCTTACACTCCGCTAAAATGGCAGGACCTCCTGCCTGGTGGATTGCTCCATCCACTCCACCGCCGCCCATAAGGCTGGGATTAGCGGCATTAACTATGGCATCAGTATCTTGCTGGGTGAGGTCTCCTTGAATTATGTGTAGCTTTACCTGGTTGATAGTAACCTCTGCGGCTTGGTCCTCCATCTCTTTTAAGCCTTATATACCCGGGCTAAAGTTTGTTTAAGATTGGGCACGGTCTGATAGTTATCCATATCTTTGGGGTCTATCCACTTTATTTCCTTATGTTCCCAGTCAATCTTGATTTTATTTCGGTCTTTTATGTGGAAAAGATAAGGGTGAACCACCCAGTTAACACCAAGCCTTTCATCTTTAATCAGTAAGGGCTTACCTCTTTTTATCAGCTTAAGGTCTTGCTGGTGCAGGCTGGTTTCCTCTTCTATTTCGGTTAGGGCTTGCTCATCGGCAGCCTTTTCTATATAGCCACTGACTCCTGCCCACTTTCCCTGATAGCTGCTAACCTGCTCACTGCGGCGTAAAATCAGTATCTTATTTTCCGATTCAAGGAAGCAGGTAACCACCTGTTTTTCTTGGAGATAATTTATCAATTTTACGGTGCTCCGGCTATATTAGGCGGTCTGTTACCGAAATAAATTTTGGTGTGTGGCCAAGGGATTTCAATTCCTTCTTTATCAAAGGCTTTCTTGAGTCGCAGGCGCAGTTCTCCCATTATATCCCACTGGCGCATCGGCTTAGTATCTCCCAGTATCTTAATGTCAATTCCTGAATCCCCCAGGTTATCCACCCTGAGCACTTGTGGTGTGCTAACAAAGTCTGCCTCCCACCTTGGGTCTTCAGTTATCTTCTTGCACACTTTATTTATGACCTCAATGACATGCTCAAGGTTTTCCCCATAACCTACCGAGATATTTAGATTTACCCTAGAGTATCCCTTGGTAAAATTGCTGGCTACCTTGATCTCACCATTGGGTATAGAATGAACAATGCCATCTAGGTCTCTGAGAATAGTGCGCCTTAGATTTATTTCTTCAACCAGTCCACTAATGCCAGCAACATTAACCACATCCCCTACCTGATACTGACCTTCCAGTAAGATGAAAATGCCACTAAGCAAATCCTTAATTAAACTTTGGCTCCCGAATCCTACAGCAATGCCTATGATACCAAGACCGGTCAAGGCGGCAGCAATATTCACTCCAAATTCAGGAAGTATGGTGAAGAGGGCAATAATAGCAATGATAATTACCCCAGTATTAACAAAAACCGAGGATAGGGTATCGCTTTTCTTTTTTATCTCTCTTTTAGGCTGCCCTTTCATTCGCTGAGCAACGGCTCTTTTAATTAGAAGTGGCGCAAAACGACGCAGTAGGAAATATAAAGCGACCGCAATAAGAATGAGGATCAAGATGCGAATGCCGTGAGCAATAAACCAATCATATACTGCGTTTAATTCCATTTTTCTTTAATAAGATGATAACAAAATAGGGTAATCACTGCAATAAAAGGGGGGTCAATATGATGTTTTTCAAAATGGTAACACTTTTTAGATAATCTTTATTCTAGGCTTATTAGGTATTCTTTTAGCCAGCCTAGGGCTGCCTTGGCCGCATCTAGCTTGTTTTGCTTTCGGTTTCCCCGAAAGCTATGTTTCTGACTATAGGTTCCCGCCTGATGTGATAATCCAATATAGAATAGCCCCAGTGGTTTTCCCTGGGTAGCGCCAGCAGGTCCGGCAATACCAGTATCAGCCAGGCATATATCGGCACCTAATACCTTTCTACCCCCCAGTGCCATCTCCTCAGCCACCTGATGGCTGACGGCGCCATATTGGTTAATAGTATTCCCATTTACTCCAACTACTTTAATCTTGACCTCGTTGCTATAAGCAGTAACTGACCCTTTATAGTAGTCTGAGCTACCAGGGATATTGGTTATTAGATGAGATATTAACCCTCCAGTGGCTGATTCCACTATCCCTAGGGTCAGTCCCTTATGACGGAGCAGGTTCCCCACCTCTTGCTCCAGACTGGTCATGATATAAATCCTTCCATTAAGGTATATATTATTCTTTCATCCACCTCTTTGCCATCTCGCCTGAGCCTTTGTATCATCTGCTCAACTGCTTGGTGCTTGTGCCAATTATGGAGGTCATCCAACTCGGTATACATACCGACCCTTCTGCCGATTTTGAAATTGGTTCTTTCTTCCGGCGGCAGAGTCTGGAATCTATCTATTACCGCTAGCATCCTCTCTTTATCCTCAGGCAATTTACCCTCAATTTCTTGTAGTAGATTATTAATGTGGTCGCTGACATAATTTGAATGGCACTCCAAATGTTCAATCAGTAACTTTTCCTCCTCCAGAATCTCCTCATCGGTGGCTCGAGTGAAATCGCCATTTTCCACTTCAGTATGCAGCGGCGTCCTGTCGTTAATGACTAAAGTTCTGAGTCTAATGAAGTCGGGGTCTATCTCGTTTAGCACCCTGGCTGTTTCCAGGGCGTGCTCCCGCCACATTCCCTTTCCGCCCAGCCCTAGCAGGACATATTCTGATAATGATATACCTGATTCAACTACACTCCGGCCACCCTTGATATGTTCAGCAGCAGTAACCCCCTTGTCCATATACTGAAGTAAGGGGTCATAGCCCGACTCCAGCCCGATATGTATTCGGGAAAGCCCTGCCTGGTGCAGCTCCATTAGCTCCTCTGGTTTCTTTTTAGCTGCCGTCTTAGACCTGGCATAGGTGGTTATCCTGTTTATGCTAGGGAAGGTTTCTTTTAAGAACCTTACTACCTCAACTAACTCGTTAGTCCTCATAATCAGGCTATTAGCATCCTGTAGGAAGACACTCTCACCACCAGCGTTTAGCCATCGAGCCACATTGTAAACGGCTTCATCAGGCATGGTGTTAACTATCGTTCCAGCTATACCTTTCACGCTGCCCCCATAACCAGATTTCCAGGAAAGCTCCCTTATCTTATCCTGTATAATCCTGGCGGTTTCTATATCTTGCTTTATCTCGGCTACTGGTCTGAGCTGAAATTTCGTCCCTTTATATACGGAGCAGAACCTACATCGGTTCCAGGGGCAATTTATAGTTGCTCTGATAAGCAGGGAGTAAGCCTCGTTTGGTGGTCTAATTGGTCCTAGACTAAAAGGATATGTCATTATCGGCAAACCTCATTGTTAGTATCATCTACTAGTTGTATTATGTTGTATTATATAGAAGTAGTGGGATAAAATGAAGCCAAGCAGTATCTAATGCTGCCTGGCTAATAAGAAAGGAGGCGAGATTATGGGAATGTTGGCTTGGATTTTTGGGATTATTGGGGGGATGTGCGTGGTGATGGGTATTATTACTGCGGTAGGAGCAATCCCGGCAGTCGCTGCCCTCACTTGGACATTCTGGTTTGGGTTGAGCGGGCTTTTACTTTTAATCTCTATCGCTTTTGCTGTTGGTCGTGGTGCCTATGAATAGCTAGGCACTTATTTCTGAAGATATTATGTCCATTTCAAGGAGTGAAGCCAGGATTTCATTGGTGGTTTATCCTAATGCTGCCAGAAATGAGGTGCTGGGCTTTACTAATGGTATATTGCGGGTGAAGGTAGCGGCGCCTCCAGTTAAAGGTAAAGCCAATAGAGAGTTAATAGCCTGTCTTGGTCGGCTCTTGGGTGTGGGTAAGAGCAGTGTGAATATTGTGAAAGGTCATACCAGCCGAAGCAAGATTATAACCATTGGTGGTTTGAGCCAGGAAGAGGTTATCCGGCGGCTTTCGCTTGACTAAGCTATTAAGCCTTTCTCCTCCGGCGGCGCCAGTAGATAATACCGAGGATGGCACCCCACACCGGGCAAAAGATTAAAAGCCAGATAATAGCAGTGCCTAGCCACTGCCCGAAGATAACAATTCCACGGGCAGCGGACTTGAGCGCTTCCAGAGCACTCCAGCCGGCACGAACTAGAGGCTTAGTTGTAGTCTCCGGCTCCAGATACGCTGAAATGAGGCTCATTGATGTGATTTGCTCTAGATACTGCATCCGACCCTTGATTTGCTCTATCTCACTCCGCACTTGAGACAGACTATCATAGACTTTGAGGATATCCTCCACCTTCTCGGCTTTTTCCAGAAGGGCTAGATACTGGCTCTCGGTCGCCTCAGCGTTCTTGAGCCTGGATTTCAAATCAACATATTCCTCAGTTACATCCTGGCTGCTAATACTCTCTGAGTTTACCCTCACCGCTAAATTTCTGAGTTCAGTTAGTGCTGATTCAAACTTCTCATCAGGCACCCGAATAGAAATTCTTCCCCTCATCTCCTCTTCCTCACCTGAAATTCGGGATGATACCACATAGCCACCAAAGCTTACGGCAAGATTAGCTATCTCATCTCGGGCATCAACCACATCCTTCACTACCAGTGATATCTCCCCAGTGCGGACTATCATCCGCTCTTCCGTTGATGGCAGAACTACAACCCCATGAGTTATTTCTGCTGGTGGGGATGATGGTGGCACTGCTTTGGGATATACTGGTGGCATTTCTTCTCGTGGTGGCATTGGTGCTGGCATTATTGGTGCTGGTGGTCCCTTGGCACAGGAAACGGGCACCAGCAGGCACATCACCAATATCAGACCTATTATTAATCTCAGCTTTTTCATTAAGAGAACACCCCATTTATTATATATTTTACTTAGTATAACGCAAATAAGGTGAAAAGGTTAGGTAATCTATCGTTTGGTTTTCATCCGCAGCCTTTCGCCCTCGGTTTATCTTTGATTAGGGTATTGACTGGAGTGCTATTAACGGTTAGACTAGATATTGTTGGATAGACCTTCTAGGGTAGGGAGTATCATTGAAGTACTTTCAGAGGAAGAGAAAAGAGAGACTGTATAAACAGTGGGTAAAGGAGGGCAGCCTGTCCCCTGAGGCTAGCCATCCCCAGATTGAAAGCACTGAAGGTATCCGCCCTCAAGTCAGTAAGCCGGTAACTGCTCGCCCCGAAGTTGGCGAGCGCAGAATGGGAGAGGTGGGCGGCAATAAATCCAGCCTGCGTTTCTTATACATACTGCTCGGGTTTTCCCTCGTTACACTGTGTGCGGGGATAATCCTTCTCATTGTACAGTCTTGCTGATGGCTATGCTGCCATTCTTGGCCAGCATCACCTCTCCACCTTCACCCATAGCCTTTCTCCATCAGTGGTGAATTCTATAGTGCCACATTCATCGGTTCGGTATATATTTTCTGAGCCTAGCCTCTCTTTCAATTTGTCCATCACCTCATCGCTGGGGTGACCAAATGGATTATCTTTACCTACTGAAATAACCACTAGCCGGGGATTAATCACGGCTAAGAATTCCTGGCTAGTAGAGGTATCAGAACCGTGATGGGCAACCTTGAGCACAGTGCTTTTTAGCTTAGCTCGGTGGGTAATAAGCTCAAATTCTGCCTCCTGTCTTATATCAGCGGTAAGCAGAAAACTCACCTTACCTATACTTATATGCAATACCACGCCATTATTGTCTATGTCGGACTCAGTGCCGGTAAGAGGAGGTCTTTGGGGGTTGAGCACCTCTATTACCACGCCTTCCCCTAAGTCAATCTGCTGTCCGACTTGAGCTATGGTATATCTTATATTCTTTGCCTTAACTAACCTGAGCCACTCATCATATATGTCAGACTTAAAAGCCAGGTCAGGGTAGAGAACCTGCTTAACCTTGTATCTATTTAGAACCTCTACCAGACCGGTAACATGGTCAGCGCTGGGGTGGGTTAATACTACCAGCTCAATAGTCCTGTCCCAGAAGGGTATTTTCTGTCCCAGTCTCAGGTTTATCGTCTGGGGGCTGGGTCCACCGTCAACGATAACCTGCTGATTTCCCTTTTGAATCAGTATAGCATCACCCTGACCAACATCAAGGAAGCTTATATGAAGGTTATTATCAGGCATAGTGGTAGCGGTAAACGATACCAGGATAGCTACCACTAGTAGTGGTGGGATAACCCATTTCTTGGGTAGTTTGAAGATAGAATTGGTGATTTTGTCTACTCCTGACTTTACTGAGGTTAGAGATTTGGTAGTTAAGGTGCTTGCCTGCCAACGGTGACTATTAAGCCAGAGGGCTAGGGCTAGCACCAAGTAGTAGGTCCAGACAAGGTGAGTGTTTATGGAAGCTACTTCAACGAAGGATATTGGAATAGCGGCGAAAACATTAACTATTAGTAGCATATATGACAGGAAGAGCCAGGCTAGCCAGCCTATCCCGTAGCCTAGTGGTAATGCAATAAGCCCTAAGCCCCCGGCTAAAGCTCCAGTGATGATAATTCCTGGCAATGCTGGCAGGGCAAGGAATGTTGCCAGCGGAGCAACGAATGAAATAATGCCGAAGTAATAGGCAATGAGCGGCCAGACAGCTATGACTGCTCCCAGGGTCACACTGAAGCTATCGGTAATAACACTGGCGGTGGATACGGCTGCTCCATCTTCACCAAGGGTAGCCCTGACCGTTTTTCTGCCTAGGGTCATGAGGGATGGGGCAAGGAAGATTAAACCAGCCATAGCCAGAAAGCTCATCTGGAAGGAGGCAGTCCACAGGATTTGAGGACTGATGCCTACCATTACCGCAGCAGCGAAGGCTAGGGCAGTAATGGCACTACGCTGTCTGCCTAGAAGCTCAGCAGTGAGGAATAGGCTAGCCATAATGGCTCCTCTAACCACTGGCGGGTGCATACCAGTGATTAAGGCATAAAGCCAGACGGTGCCTAGCGCTAACCAGATATAAATGTAGCGTCTTTTGCCAAAGAGCCAGATACCGAGGCTAAGCAGAATACCAGCTACGATACTGAGGTGGAGGCCTGAGATGGCTAATATATGGGCGGTACCGGTGCGGCTGAAGTTGGTTTTGACTGATGTGGGAATATTGCCTCTCTTACCTAGAACAATACCCTGGGCTAGTGATGCCTGCGGCTCAGGTAAGACTTCAGCCAGGGTTTGGGATAGGTGGTTTCTTAGTGAGTAAACCCACTCCAGTGGCTTAAACCCCTTCCCACTATCCAGGACTTCTATTTTGGGGTAGAGCATAGTGGAATAGATGCCCTGGTGAGCTAGATAACCTTTATAATCAAAGTCATCAAACCGGGGTGGACTCTCCAGTTTCCCGGTTACTAGGAGCGCATCACCATAGCTATAGGTAGGATATCTGGGCACAAATAGTAAGGCAGTTCCTGATACTTCCTGCCATCCTTCATCTAATTTTATTTCGGTGGCTGATAGGCGGAGGTGGGTAGCTTTGTCCCTGACCTCCGGGTCGGCACTAACTACCCCTTTAATTTCTACAACTTCTTGGTCATTGTGGAACTGGAGGCAATTCTCATTGATAGGGGGCAGGCTTGACTGAAAGCAGAAGGCGCCACCAAAGAGGGCAAAGAGACATAGACTGGCTAAGATTATTATTTTCTTGTGTTGGTGGAGGAAGAGTAGTGGTAAGGGGATAAGAGCGATGAGGATGAGGGCTAGGGGCAGATTAAAACCTGATTCTAGAAAGATGTGTCCTAGCCAGATACCAATCACCCAAGCACAACTAAGATAGATAAGTGACACTATCCTCCGCCTTGAATATTAGTCAGCGACAGTAATCAGGTGTTTAATCTTCTCGTAGGTGGTAGCTCCTATGTTTTCTACCTTAAGTAGCTCAGTTATATTATGGAATGGCCCATTCTCATTGCGATAGGCAATAATGGCTTCAGCCCTGCCTTCACCAATTCCAGGCAGAGCCTCAAGTAGCCAGGCTTCAGCCCGATTAAGGTCTACTTTTTGTGGCTGCTCTTCCTCTCCTACCTCAGGAATGTAGAGCTTAAGCCGGCTGAGGTCAGCATTACTGGTTGTGCTGCCAGCAGCTTGAATAATAGCGCCTACACTATCTCCGTCTTTTAAGGGATAAAAACCAGGATTACTGACCGCACCCCCGATGTAAATCTCGCCTGGTAGCTCTTGAGCTGAGGGTATAGAAATCTCTATAGGCTGACTGCCACTATAGCGTGACCAGGCTACAATGCCACCAATAACAATAATGGCTACCAGAAGAATGGTAATAAACAGCCAGAATTTGTTAAGCTTGCTTACTATCATGGAAGTCCTCCTAGCATTAGCTACTTAATATGAGACTACCCTGAGTAGTGGGCAACGAACTACTGTATTTCGCCGTTTGGCTAATTAGAGCTACAATATAATAAAGAATGGGCTTCCGTCAAACATTTAACAGGGGGTCGTGGAAGCGGGGAGGTTAAGCTGCAGCAGAATGAAGGAATAGGATTTGTTGCCAGTTCTGTGCTTGTCCTAAGCGCCTCTCAGGACAGTTCGCAGTGCTTCTTCTGACTCAGGAGGGGTAACAGCTATTATCTGGTCTCCAGCCTGAAGAATAGTATTGGCTGCCGGGACAACAGGCTTGCGTGCCTTGCGAATAATTAGAGACAGGACGCTTCCCGGTGGTAGCGAAAGCTCCTTCACTGGTTTGCCCACAGTAGTTGAGTCAGGGGGGATTTTTACTTCTACGATTTCCAGTCCCTTGTCTC
>DAOWKM010000106.1 GCA_030643695.1 Dehalococcoidia bacterium
AGAAAAAAGTCGCGGTCGGTATCATGAACTATTTTGTCCACCGGCTGGCCGGTATGCTTGACGATTATGTCCCTGATTAGCTCCTGCTGCCGCATAATCTCACGAGCGGCAATCTCTATATCGGTTGCCTGCCCTTGAACACCGCCAACCGCCTGGTGCAGGTGGATGGTAGAGTTGGGCAAGGCATAGCGCTTGCCCTTAGCGCCAGCACAAAGGAGCACTGTAGCCATGCTGGCAGCCATCCCGACACAGATGGTGGACACATCACAGCGGATAAGCTGCATGGTATCGTAGATGGCAAGACCAGCGCTGATGACACCTCCGGGACAGTGAATATAAAGGCTTATATCTTTGTCTGGGTCTTCCCGCTCCAGATAGAGAAGCTGAGCAACAATAACATTAGCTACCTGGTCATTAATAGGCATACCTAACATGACAATGCGCTCTTTCAATAGAAGAGAATATATATCAAAGGCTCGCTCTCCTCTGGCTCCACTTTCAATCACCATAGGAATAACATTCATTGGCTGAATACTCATTTTTGCTCCTCCTTCTGTGATTTCTCAATGCTCATATTTGAACCCCTGGCTATTTCTACTAGCCGCTGGATAGTTTTTCGGGTAATTAATAACTGCTTGATTGATTCACGGGACTGCGAATTGTTCAAGAGTTTGTTTAGTTCATCCTTATTCTCAGTAGCACTCTTTATCATTTCTTCAATCTCAGTATCTATCTCAGAGTCGCTAACCTCAACTTTCTCCTCTCGGACAACCTCGCCTAGCACTAGCGACTGAGCAACCTGCTTTGCCGCTAGCGGGCGCAACTCCTCACGCAGTTCTTTCTCGGTCTTGTTAATGCCAGCCAGGTATGCCTCCAAACCCTTACCATCCATTTGCCACTGTTGTAACTGCCGGTTAATGATTCTGTCAATTTCTATCTCTACCAAGACTGGAGGGAACTCTACTTCGGTAAGGCCAACTACGGCTTCAATTACCCGCTCCTCAAAGTCCATCCTGGCTTTTTCCTCAGCTCTACGCTTTAAGTTAGCCGAAACCTTCTCTCGGAGTAAATCCAAGGTTTTGAACTCAGGGTCAACCCCTCTAGCGAATTCATCATCCAACTCAGGGAGTCTTTCCTGCTTTACTTCGGTAGCCCTTACTTTAAATGAAGTCTCCTTGCCTGCCAGCTCGCCTTTAGGATAATCCGAGGGGAACTGGAGATTGAATTCCTTCTCCCCATCTCTCCTCATCCCGATTAACTGCTCAGCGAATCCCGGCACCGGAAATGATAAGTCAGGAAGAACCTGATATTGGGTTCCTTTCCGGTTTATAAAAGGCTTATCTTCAACGCTGCTCTCAATATCTAAGACTACTAAATCATCAAGGTCTACCGGACGCTCTACCGGCTCCCAAGTAGCCTGCTGATGACGCAGCCTTTCTATTACCGCATCAACATCATTATCGCTTAGTTTTATCGGCTGCGGTGTAACCTGAATACAATGGTAGTCGCCAAGTTTAATCGTGGGCGGTAATGGCACTACTGCCTTAAACACTACCGGGTCAGTCTGAGTTATCTCAATATTTGGCTGAGCGAAAGCCTCAATCTTCTCCTCTTTGATAGCATTCTGGTAAGCCTTAGGCAGTAGATGATTTAGGGCATCATCAAGGAGGCTCTCCTTACCTATATAGCTTTCTAATATAGCCCGCGGTGCCTTCCCTTTACGAAAGCCAGGGATACTCGCTTTCTTAACTAATCGGTAATAGGATTCCTCTAAGGACACCTCAACCTCGGCAGGCTCCATCTCAACAGTGAGAAATACCTGGCTATTTTCTGTTTTTTCCTTGGTTACCTTCACTACTTATCCCTCGTCACCTAAAATCGTACTATTCATCACGCAGACGCAGGTGCAATTCAGCCAGTTGCTCCTCGGTAACCGATGACGGAGCATTAACGGTTAAATCAACCGCCCCCTGATTCTTGGGAAAGGCAATCACCTCCCTGATGTTTTCCTCCTCAGCCAGTAGCATCACAATACGGTCAATGCCCAGGGCGATGCCGCCATGAGGAGGAGCACCATACTCAAAAGCCTCAAGCAAGTGTCCGAAACGCCTCACAATCTCCTCATCACTATAGCCCAAGAGTCTAAAGATCTTCCTTTGAAGATGACTGGTGTAAATCCTAAGGCTACCGCCACCAATTTCGCACCCATTACATACCATATCATAATGCTTACCCCGCACTTTCTCCAGAGCAGTATCCAGCAACGGCACGTCCTCATCCCTGGGAGCAGTGAACGGATGATGCATTGGCTCCCATCTTCCAGTATCCTCATTTCGTTGTAGCAAGGGAAAGTCTGTAATGAAGGCAAAGGCAAGGAGATTAGGGTCGGTAAGCTTAAGCCGATGCCCCATTTCCTGACGCAGCTCAGCCAATGCCATATCAACCTGCTTGGGTCTGCCAGCAATGATAAGCAGAAGGTCTCCCATTTCTGCGCCCAGACGCTCTGCCATCTGTTTAATCTGGTCTAGGGTTAGAAATTTAGTTGCCACCGACTTTACCATATCAATGGTTAGCTGGTTTAAACTACCAGTCGAGGTGCCTAATGGCATGGTTACCAAGCCCTCAGCCCCAAGACCCTGCACCAACTTATTTAGTTCATCAAGTTGACTGCGGGTATAAGTAGCACAGCCAGGAAGGCAAATCCCCTTTACCTTACCCCCTTCAGTAATAGCTGAACGGAAAATGGAGAAGTTAGATTGGCCAGCAATGTCTGACAGGTCTCTTATCTCCAGACCAAAGCGCAAATCAGGCTTATCCGTGCCATAATGCTCCATTGCCTCAGCATAGGTAAGACGAGGGAAAGGCGTTATCACTCGCCAATCAGGCTTAATCATCTCCATCATAGAGGTGAAAAGCTCTTCCATCAGGTTAAGGATGTCCTCTTCCTCAACAAAGCTCATTTCCAGGTCAAGCTGGGTGAATTCAGGTTGGCGGTCAGCGCGTGTATCTTCATCACGAAAGCACCTGGCAATTTGAAAGTATTTCTCCACACCAGCGACCATCAATAACTGCTTGAGTTGTTGTGGAGACTGAGGTAGAGCATAAAACTCGCCGGGGTGAAGGCGGCTGGGCACCAGGTAATCACGAGCCCCTTCAGGGGTGCTCTTAATCAGGACCGGTGTTTCTACCTCAATAAATCCCCTGGCATCCAGAAAATCACGAATAAATTTCACTACCCGGTAACGAAGGAGTAGATTTCCCTTCATCCGAGCCCGGCGCAGGTCAAGATAGCGATACTTAAGGCGAAGGTTTTCATCTACCTCAATGTCCTCATTTATATAAAAGGGTGATGTTTTCGATGGATTAAGTATATCGGTATTATGAGCAATAACCTCAATATCGCCAGTAGCCAATTTAGGGTTCTCCGTTCCCGGAGGGCGGAGGGCAACCACACCACTAGCCCTAATCACATATTCACTACGCATCTCACTGGCTATTTTATGGCACGACTTTGATATTTCTGGATTGAATACCACCTGAACTACGCCCTCTTTGTCCCGCAAATCGATGAATATCAGTCCCCCATGGTCACGACGGCGGTCAACCCAACCTGCCAGGGTTACCTTGACACCTACATGCGTCTTGCTCAGCTCACCACAGCTATGACTCTTAAGCAAAATCACCCCCTGATGCCAGGACCTTAGACTGTTGTGCTGATTATAGCTTATATGGGGGTGTGTTTCAACTTGAGCAAGATGAGTGGTATATATAGTAAGATAAATCCATGAAATACGTTAGCATAACATAAAGAGGCAACGCAGATAGCTAGCGCTAGAACCTAGGGGCAAGCCCCGCTTGTTTGCACAATTCGTTGGCGGTTATCCTATATTCCTCTATTGTTTTCCCTTCGGTAACTACCTCAGGCCATTCAATAAGTTGCCCCATATATCCGGAGCTTATTTTTGTGTATTTAGCAGTATAGCTTTTCACCATAGTGAGCGTCGCCTCCCTGAATAGTTAGAGCTATCATTCCCATTAAAACAACTTATAGTATAGCTTATAACAGGATGCTCTTCAACTTGTATGTAGCGGTAAATTGACAAGCCTAAGGTCTTAATATTATCATCTTAAAGATATGACCAAAACCATTGAGGAAATAAACGAAAAGATACGAGAGGGCAAAGCGGTAGTAGTCACCGCTGAAGAAATAATAGACCTTGTTAAGCAGAAGGGTGTTGCCAAAGCAGCACAGGAGGTAGATGTAGTTACCACTGGCACCTTTGGGCCTATGTGTTCATCTGGTGCCTACTTCAACATTGGGCACTCTACGCCCCGAATAAAGCTCGGTGGTGGTAGAGCCTATCTCAATGATGTTCTGGCTTATACCGGGCTGGCAGCAGCCGATATATACCTAGGGGCTAGCGCCCTACCTGATGACGACCCCAGAAATAGAATCCACCCTGGCGAATTCAACTATGGTGGTGGCCATGTAATTGAAGAGCTAGTAGCCGGGAAGGACATAAGATTAGTGGCAACTGGATACGGCACTGATTGCTACCCCAGGAAAAGGCTTGAAACCTGGATTAACCTAAAAGACATTAATGAGGCGGTATTATTTAACATCAGAAATGCCTGCCAGAATTACAATGTGGCGGTAAACCTCTCCGATAAGACAATCTATACCTATATGGGTATATTAAAACCTCACTTGGGTAATGCTAATTACTGCAGTGCCGGCCAGCTTTCCCCCCTGCTGAATGACCCATATTACCGGACTATTGGAATAGGCACCAAAATATTCCTGGGTGGTGGCATAGGCTTCGTCGCCTGGCAAGGCACTCAGCACAATCCGAATGTGCCTCGCTCCGAGAACGGGGTGCCGAGAGGAAGTTCCGGGACAGTTACCGTAATCGGTGATTTAAAGCGGATGAAGCCAAGATGGCTGGTAGGGACAAGTATGCTGGGCTATGGTTGTAACATCACCGTGGGGATTGGCATTCCCATTCCTATACTATCTGAGGAAATTCTACAGTATACTGCAGTAACTGATGCTGGTATTTTTGCCCCCATTGTAGATTATTCAGAGTCATATCCCCAGATGAAGTCAGACATCCTGGGTGAAGTCAGCTATGCCCAGTTGAAGAGTGGCAGGATAGTAATTCAAGGTAAGGAGGTGCCTACTGCTTCCTTATCTAGCTACTCGCGGGCGGTAGAAATCGCTACCACTCTGAAGGAGTGGATACTGAGTGGAAAGTTCTTATTAACTGAGCCAGTGGCACCCCTGCCCGGCGTGGAATCAGGGGTAACCGTTAAGCCGCTTAAAGAACGCCCACTAGAGGAATAAATATGGTGGAGAATCAGAGGTAGTAGAATGGTTATTTCCAGAAGAATAGTCCTACATTTTCCCAAACGCATAGTAGACCAACCAATAGTGAGCCGACTGGTGAAAGACTACAACCTTGACTTTAACATTTTGAAGGCTTCAGTTACCCCCGATGAGGAAGGACTAATGGTATTAGAATTGAGCGGGAAGCAAGGGGACTATGATAAAGGTATCAGGTATTTAACTAAAA